>JBFHXN010000015.1:0-14715 GCA_041598955.1 Desulfuromonadales bacterium
CGAGGGCCAGGATGGCGTTGTCGGTGCTGTCGAGCACCATCCGCAGCAGATTCTGGTTGCGTCTGAGTTCCTCCTCGGCCCGCAGCCGGTCCGTCAGGTCCCGGGCCACCACCACCACATAGGTCTCTCCGCCGAAGTCATCGAGGCTCAGGGTCACTTCCACCGGCACCGCCTTGCCCGTCAGGGGGCGGTAGAGGGTGGTCACCCCCTTGCCATCCTCGTCGTTCCCTTCGGGCCAGACCAGGTGGTCGAGGTCGATCACCTCCTCCAGGCTCCGTCCCACCAGTTCTTCGCAGGGGCACCCGAATTGGCGGCAGGCCGAGGAGTTGGCATCGACGATTTCCCGGGAGGGGAGCTGCGCCACCAGGATCGCGTCATGGGTGCGGTCGAGCAGGGTCCTGAAGCGCTCCAGCTGACCGAGACGGCGCTGCAGCTCGGGATAGTAGCTCTTTCTGAAGGAGCGCTCCCCGAGACCGATGAGCCGTTCCCGAAGTTCCGACCACTCCTGGGGATGATCAGAGGGCGTCTTCATAGAGAGCCTCGATCTCCCGCCGGTCGGGGCGTCGGGGGTTGGTCACCAGGCAGGGATCCTGCAGGGCCTGCCGGGAGAGCATGGGGATATCCTTCAGGCCGACCCCCAGGGCGGAGAGGGTGCGGTCAAAGCCGGCTTCCGTCTTGATCCGGCGCAGCTCCTCCACCAGGGCTTTTCGCTGTTCGTCGGCCGCGAGCCCTGCCATCGGCAGACCCAGGGCCTCTCCGATGAGGACGAAGCGCTCCGGGGCCGCCTGGAAATTGAACCCGACCACATGCTCGAGCAGTATGGCGTTGCACTCCCCGTGGGCGAGATCGAGGTAGCCCCCCAGGCTGTGGGCCATGGCATGCACCGCCCCGAGGATGGCGTTGGAGAAGGCCAGTCCGGCAAGGAGGCTCGCCAACATGATCTTTTCCCGAAGGGCCCCGTCGTCGGGGTTTTTCACCGAGGTGCCCAGGTGGGCGGCGATCAGCCGAAGGGCCTCCAGGGCATGTAGATCGGTCATGGGGGAGTGGGCGTTGGAGACGAAGGCCTCGATGGCGTGGGTCAGGGCGTCGAGGCCGGTGCAGGCCGAGAGAAAGGGGGGCATGGTGGCGAGGGTGGCCGGATCGACGAGAGAGACGTCGGGGAGGACCGCCTTGCTCACGATGGCCACCTTGCTCCGCCGGGCGAGGTCGTTGAGGATGGCGAACTGGGAGACGTCAGCCCCCGTCCCCCCCGTGGTGGGTATGCAGATCAGCGGGGGTATCGGCGCCTCCACCCGGTCGACCCCCACGTAGTCGAGGATCGACCCCGGGTTGGTGGCAAGGATGCCGATCCCCTTGGCGCAGTCGATGGGGCTGCCTCCTCCCACAGCCAGAAGGGCGTTGCATCCCTCCCGCCGGAAGGCCTCCACCCCGGCCGCCACCTCCTCCACCCGAGGGTTGGCGGTGACGTCGGCAAAGAGGGCATAGTCGACCCCTTCCCGCTCCAGGCAGTCGGTGACCCGGCGGGTCCACCCGGCGGCGATCACCCCGGGGTCCGAAACCACCAGGAGCCTACGCCCACCGAGGTTCCGGGCATACGTCCCCGCCAGCTCAAGGGACCCCGCCCCGAAAACGAACTCGGGGGCCACGAATTTTCTCAGTTCGATCGTCTGACTCACATCTCTCCTTCCCGCCGCGGGTTCGCTTCAGCCCTCGGTACAGCCTTCTCATTCTAATGGACGGGGGATCGTTTGCAAGGCGCAGAGCCGCTGCGGTCCCTATCTTTCCCCCCCTTTGGGGCCCGCCGCGAATTCCCCGGGGAATCGCCCCGGGGAGCTAAAAAAGCTGTTGACACTCCGTCGACACCTTTGCTATAAAGTGTCTCCGTTGCTTGGGGCTATAGCTCAGCTGGGAGAGCGCTTGAATGGCATTCAAGAGGTCGGCGGTTCGATCCCGCCTAGCTCCACCAAGCCAGCAAAAGGGGTTGACCCGCCAGGGTTGACCCCTTTCTCGTTTGACATTCGGGAGCGGGTATCCCCTTGACCATCCCCTCCCGGCTCAATATAATGCATCCGCCTTCGCCGAAGTGGTGGAATTGGTAGACACGTCGGTCTCAAAATCCGATGCCTTTACGGGCGTGCCGGTTCGATTCCGGCCTTCGGCACCACAGATCAGAAAAGGCCTGCGACTCAAAGGAGTTGCGGGCCTTTTTCTTTTTCTGAACTGCCAAGGAAAAAGGGGGGCAACCGATGCAAAAAAGACATCCCCCACCGAGGTAAGTCTGCCTGACACTCAAGGCCAGGCCCTGTTGCTTTTCCCGACGCTTGCCGCTATACTTTCGGTACTCGATCAAGTACCTGAAGGAGTCTCGACATGAACACCATCCCGGCGCAGGAATTGAAGAGACGGGGGCTCGCCGCAGTCGATGATCTGATCGATAAGGGGGATGTCCACGTGATTCGCAACAACCAGCCACAGTATGTGGTGCTCTCCGAGGAGCGCTACCAGGAGTTGGTGGCCGAGGCTCACGAGGGGTACTTGGCCCGCGTGCGGGCCTCGCTGGAGGACGTCAAGGCGGGGCGGGTGGAAAAGTTCGCCTCGGCCGATGACCTTCTCAAGGCGCTGGACGCCGATGAGCCGGCCTGATGTTCACCATCACCACCCCGCAACAGTTCCTGCGGCAGGCGAGAAAATTTTTCAAGAGGCACCCCGACCTCAAGCCCCGCTTCGCCAGACTGCTCTCCGACCTGCAGCAGGACCCCTTCCAGAGCCGCCTCGGACTCCATCCCCTGACGGGCAAACTCGACGGCTGCCAAGCCGTCAGGCTCACACACAGCTATCGAGTCATCTTGACCCTGATGATCACTGAACAAGAGATCATTCTGCTCGACATAGGGAGCCATGACGAGGTTTACCGCTGAAATCGACGGCGCACCTGGGATCGTGACCCGGCGACAATCTCCACTCTCAGACGTGTTTGTTTAAGGAGGGAATCGTGCCCTTCAATCCACAAACCCACCACCGTCGTTCCATCCGCCTGCAGGAGTTCGATTATTCAGACGCCGGGGCCTATTTCGTGACCATCTGCGCCATAGAGAGGAGGTGCCTTTTCGGAGAGGTGGAGGTTGGGACGGTTCGGTTGAACGATGCGGGCCTGATTATCCAGGAATGTTGGGATGCTATGCCGGAGCATTTTCCGCATGTCGAATTGGACGCTTTCGTCATCATGCCGAATCACCTGCATGGAATCGTCGTATTGAATGATGGGAAAATCAACGGGCCTGTTGCCGTCACGTAATGTGACGCCGGGTTCGCTGGGTGCGATCATCCGATCATTCAAATCCGCCACAACCAAACGGATCAACCAAGACCGCGGCACCCCCGGTGTACCGGTCTGGCAGCGCAACTACTACGAACGGGTCATCCGCAAGGAACGGGAACGAGATACCCTCCGTCAATACATCGCCGGCAACCCATCCCGATGGGACGGGGACGAAAACCACCCTTCGCAGTTCTAGTCAGCCCCTATCCCCCAAAGGACCTTCCCTCATGAACCGTCTTCAAAAAATCGCCCTCTTCGCCACCGTGGGCACCCTTCTCGGGGCCCTTCTCGGCTACCTGGGAGAGTGCGCCGGCGGCACCTGAGGCGCCCTGGCCAGCCCCTGGTCAGGGGCCCTCTTCGGTCTGTTCATCGGCCTTTTCCTGGGAGCCCTCCCGGGGGAGACACCGCGGGAGTAAAGCGATCCCCCCTTCCCTGCTCATCGGTTCCGCCCCTGATTGAGACGCAAAAGCGCCCCGCTTCCGAACAGAAGCGGGGCGCTTTCATGTCACGGACCTACAGTCGGCCCATCACCCCATGATGGCCTTGATGTCCCCGTCCGCCGTCCCGATGGGGCCGATGTTGAACTTCTCGACCAGGAAGTTGAGGACGTTGGGGGTGACGAAGGCCGGCAGTGTGGGGCCGAGCTTCATGTTCTGGATCCCAAGGGAGAGCAGGGAGAGGAGCACCACCACCGCCTTCTGCTCGTACCAGGAGAGGATGATGGAGAGGGGGAGGTCGTTGACCCCGCAGTTGAAGGCCTTGGCGAGGGCCAGAGCGATCTGCACGGCCGAGTAGGCGTCGTTGCACTGCCCCACGTCGAGAAGCCGCGGGATGCCGCCGATATCCCCGAGATCGAGCTTGTTGAAGCGGTACTTGCCGCAGGCCAGGGTGAGGATGACCGTGTCCTTGGGGAGTTTCTCGGCGAACTGGGTGTAGTAGTTGCGCCCGGGCTTGGCGCCGTCGCAGCCGCCGATGACGAAGAAGCGGCGGATGGCCCCCGACTTGACGGCGGCGATGACCTTGTCGGCGAGCCCCAGCACGGCGTCGTGGCCGCAGCCGGTGAGGATGTTCTTGCCCGGGGTCTCCTTGAACCCCTCGGCCTTCTGCGCCGCGGCGATCACCTCGGAGAAATCCCACCCCTCGAGATGGCGCACACCGGGCCACTGGACCCGCCCCCAGGTGAAGAGCCGCTCCTTGTAGCTGTCGGCGGGGCGCTGGATGCAGTTGGTGTTGAAGATGATGGCGCCGGGGAAATTCTGGAACTCCTTGTACTGGTCCTGCCAGGCGCTGCCGAAGTTGCCGGCCAGGTGCTTGTACTTCTTCAGGCCGGGGTAGCCGTGGGCGGGGAGCATCTCGACGTGGGTGTAGACGTTGACCCCCTTCCCCTCGGTCTGCTTGAGCAGCTCATCGAGCATCTTGAGGTCGTGGCCCGAGACGAGGATCGCCTTGCCGGCCTTGGTGCCGATGCTGACCGGGGTGGGGGTGGGGGCCTGGAAACGTTCGATGTGGGCCTTGTTGAGCAGCCCCATGCACTTGATATTGACCTCGCCGCACTCCATGCAGAGGGTGACGAAATCCATCAGGCCGAGCTTGGGATCGAGGGTGGCGGCCATGGCCTTGTGCAGGAAGGCGTAGATCTCGGGGTCATCCTTGCCCAGGATATGGGCGTGGTCGGCGTAGGCGGCCATCCCCTTGCAGCCGTAGATGAGAATCTGCTGGGCCGAGTGGACGTCGGGGTCGGCGACTCCCTCCTTCACGCCGTGCCTGCGCCCCAGGGCGACCACGTCGGGGAGGGTGGTGGGGAGGGTCCAGCCGCTGGCGGCCTCGGGAACCGCTCCCTTGAAGGGACCGGCGGCCTTCTCGCAGAGAGCCTTGGCCCGGTCCCGCATCTTCACCGTTTTCTGCGCCACCTTGAAGAGGTTCTGGGGATCGAAGTCGACGTTGGTCACGGTGGAGAAAAGGGCCTCGATCATGTGGATGTCGACATCGGGATCGACCCCCTTTTTCATCCGGGCCTGATGGGCCCAGAACCCCATCCCCTTCAGTCCCCAGAGGATGAGATCCTGCAGGGCCGCCACCTCTGGGGTCTTGCCGCAAACGCCCACCTTGGTGCAGCCAGTCCCGCCGGCCGCCTGCTCGCACTGGTAACAGAACATCTCTTCCATTGCTGCCTCCTCGCTATGGGGGGCGCCTTTTATACGCAGGCGCAAACCCCGGTCTCGTAGTCTCTTCCGGATCGACAGAGCCTACAGCCTAGCCGAAAAACCACCGGTCGCAACTCCGACAGGTCATTGACCCCATCCGGGGGGAGCGAGAAGGGTTCTGGGGGTTCTGGAACCGGTCGGTGGAATCGCTGGCATGATACGAACTCCTCTCCAATCGCAGCCCAAGCCCTTTCGGTCGACCCCCTGTCGTCAGAACAGGCCCCACGATAAAACCGCCCACACATCGTGCTGCTTTGAAAAAAATTTTAATACTTAACTTTTGAAATGAAACATTGGCATATCCAGTCTTCTCTCTCTAATAACCTAACTTTCGAACCCTACTTTGTGATTCAACCCCATTACAGTCGTCATTTGACAATATCATCATATTGTACTAACATGTCGTCGCTCGTCATGTTATCCATACGCCACCACCTCTTTTGCGACTTTCAAACGGAGACAACATTGCCAGTTTATTCTGAAAAGCAACAGGAAATCGGCAGAAAGATTCACATCGACTGCGGGATAGGCAACTGGAAAGACTGGAAGTGGCATCTCAAAAATTCGATCAGGGACATTCAGACATTTGAAAAGCTCACCGGGATCTCCTTCGAGGGTACCGAAGGGAAGAAGCTCGACCTGACCCTGAAAAAGTTCCCCCTCGCGATCACCCCCTACTACCTCTCCCTCATCGACGTCGACAATTTCCGCAACGACCCGATTTTCCGGCAATCCTTCCCTTCGCCCGAGGAACTCAAGATCGAACGGTGCGACATGGCCGACCCCCTCTCCGAGGACAAGGACAGCCCCGTCCCGGGAATCACCCATCGCTACCCCGACCGCGTGCTGTTTCAGGTGAGCAACATCTGCTCCATGTACTGCCGCCATTGCACCCGCAAGCGCAAGGTGGGGGACGACGACTTCATCCCCGGGAGGGACCAGATCGAAAAAGGGCTCGACTACATCCGCCGCCACCCCGTGGTGCGGGACGTCCTCCTCTCGGGGGGGGATCCCCTGATGCTCTCCGACGGGCAGCTCGACTGGATCCTCGGAGAGCTGCGCAAGATCGAGCATGTGCAGGTCATCCGCATCGGCACCCGGATGCCGGTGGTGCTCCCCTACCGCATCACCGACGAGCTGACGGCGATGCTCAAGAAGCACCATCCCGTCTGGGTCAACACCCACTTCAACCACCCCAGGGAGATCACCACCTCCTCCCGGGAGGCCCTGCGGCGCCTGGCCGATGTCGGCATTCCCCTGGGCAACCAGTCGGTGCTGCTGGCCGGGGTGAACGACTGCCCCCGGATCATGCGCTCCCTGGTGCACAAGCTCACGGAGAATCGGGTACGCCCCTACTATCTCTACCAGTGCGACCTGGCCGAAGGGCTCACCCATTTCAGAACCCCGGTGGGCAAGGGGATCGAGATCATGGAGAGCCTCACGGGGCACACCAGCGGCTTCGCCGTTCCGACCTACGTCATCGACGCCCCGGGCGGCGGCGGCAAGATCCCCGTCAACCCCAACTACCTCATCTCCCTCTCCACCAACAAGGTGGTGCTGCGCAACTACGAGGGGGTCATCACCACCTACAAGGAACCCGACAGCTACGAGCCGATCTTCTGCAACCGCGCCTGCGACGACTGCCGTCTCGACCTGCAGCTGGAGGACGCCGAGGAGGTGAGGGCCACAGGCATCGAGATGCTCCTGGCCGACCACGACCGGACCATCTCTCTCACCCCGGCCAACAACCCCCGGATGGAGAGGCGCCGCCATGACTGACAGGGTCGAAAAGATAGGCCGCTCCACGGTGCAGCACGGCCCCTTCAACGACCGGGTCTACCTGATGAAGCTCGCCCGGGCCGACACCCCGGGGATCCTTCCGGCCCTCGACGAGCTTGCGTCGCGGGAAGGGTACTCGAAGATCTTCGCCAAGATCCCCGCCTGGGCCAGGGATTTCTTCCTCGACCATGGCTACCGGGAGGAGGCGGCCGTCCCCGGCCTCTTCGAGGGGAAGCAGAAGGGGCACTTTGTGGGGAAATATCTCGCTCCGGATCGCCGCCGGGAAGAGAGGGCCGAGCAGGTGGGGGAGATCCTGCGGGTCGCCCGGGAGAAAGCACAGGAGGAGCCGGAGGCCGAGATTCCGCCGGAGTTCACCCTGCGCCCCGCGCTGCCGGAGGACACCCCCCAGATGGCCGATCTCTACCGGGAGGTCTTCGCCACCTATCCCTTCCCCATCCATGACCCGGACTACCTCTGTGAAACCATGGAGGAAAACGTCCGTTACTTCGGGGTCTGGCAGGGGGAGGAGCTGGCCGCCCTCGCCTCCTCGGAGATGGACCTCCAGGGGCGCAACGTGGAGATGACCGACTTCGCCACCCGCCCCGACTACCGGTCCAGGGGACTGGCCACCCTTCTGCTGAAGCGGATGGAGGGGGAAATGAAACGGGCCGGGATGACCACCGCCTACACCATCGCACGGGCCTACTCCTTCGGCATGAACATCACCTTCGCCCGGGCCGACTACCGCTTCAGCGGCACCCTGGTCAACAACACCAACATCTTCGGACGGCTCGAAAGCATGAACGTCTGGCACAAGCCCCTCTCCCCCCCTCCCGCCTGTTGACATTTCACCCTGTCCCGTGAAAAAATCGCCGGGCCGGTGAGGAAACCCCGACCCATTGAAAACCAACTCCGGCCACGAAGACACCAAGTCGCCAAGGGGGAGGGGGAGCCGAAAGATGTTTCATTAGGTTCTCTCCCCCTTCTTCTTTTTGCTTTCTTGGTGTCTTGGCGCCTTGGTGGCCCAGCCCCTTTGCTTTTCCCCGGAAGGCCCCCCCCTGGACCTGCTCTCCCTCTTCGGCATCGCCCTCGCCCTGGCCATGGATGCCTTCGCCGTCGCCCTGGCGGCAGGCGCCGTGGTCGCCCCCGTCACCCGACGCCACCTCTTCCGGCTCGGCTTTCACTTCGGACTCTTCCAGGCCCTGATGCCCGTTGTGGGCTGGCTGGCCGGCCTCACCCTGCGCAGCTCGATCGAGGCCTACGACCACTGGATCGCCTTTGGCCTCCTGGCCCTGATCGGGGGCAAGATGATCCGGGAGGCCCTGGCACCGGAGCGGGAGGAGCCCCCCGCCGGCGACCCGACCCGGGGCTGGACCCTGGTGATGCTTTCGGTGGCCACCAGCATCGACGCCCTGGCCGTCGGCCTCACCCTGGCCATGCTCGGGGTGGAGATCTGGCTTCCCTCCCTGGTCATCGGCCTGGTGGCCGGAATTCTCACCGTGGCCGGGATGCGCCTGGGGGACCGGGTCGGCTCCCTCTGGGGGAAGCGGGTGGAGATCTTCGGTGGATTGGTGCTTCTCGCCATCGGTTTCAAAATCCTTTTCGAGCACACCCTGGGCGGCCCTGCGGGGTAAAATCCCCTTCCCGCTTCGTACCATCCAAGGGGGGCAGGCACCCTGCGGCTGCCCTTCGGATTGCTGACAGACTGGTTTTCGAGGCTGCTCAAAAACCTTCAGATGCAAGGCGCCCGCAGATCGAGGAGTGAGGCGTAGCGGAAGCTACGTCGTAGCGACGAGATCAAGGGGAACGATGCAGATGAGGGTTTTTCAGCCGCCTCCCTCCCGCTTTGCCTTTCCCTCCCCCCGCGGTTACAATAGTTCCCGACCCTTCAACCCTCTCGGGAACCCTCGCCGATGAAGCTCGTCCTCGCCCTGCTGCAGCAGATGTCGGTCTTTCTGGTCATCGGCTATCTCTTCAGCAAATCCCCCGCCTTTCGCCCCCTCACCGGAGAGACCCTGCGCCCGAGGCAGAAAGTCATCCTCTACTTCATTTTCTCGGGCTTCTCCATTCTGGGAACCTACTTCGGCCTGCCGGTCCAGGGGGCCATCGCCAACACCCGGGCCATCGGCGCCGTGCTCGCGGGGCTCATCGGCGGGCCCCTCCTCGGCACGGCCGTGGGCTTGACCGGGGGGCTCCACCGCTACCTGCTCGGGGGCTTCACGGCCTTCTCCTGCGGCATCTCGACCACCGCCGAAGGGCTCCTCGGGGGGCTGGTCCATCTCTACCTGATGAGGCGGGGGCGCTCGGAGGAGATCTTCAGCCCCCGGGTGGCCTTCGGCGCCACCTTCTACGCCGAAATGCTGCAGATGTCGATCATCCTCCTCGTCGCCCGCCCCTTCTCCGAGGCCCTGGCCCTGGTCGAAGCGATCGCCCTGCCGATGATGCTGGCCAACTCGGGGGGCGCGGCCCTCTTCATGAGCATCATCCGCGACCAGAAGAGCATGCACGACAAGTACGGCGCCATCTTCTCGGCCAAGGCCCTGAAGATCGCCGAGCGGACCCTGGGGATTCTCGACCGGGGGCTCACGACGGAGAGCGCCGGCAAACTCGCCTCCATCATCCACCAGGAGACGGGGGTGGGGGCCGTGGCCATCACCGACCGGGAGAAGAGCCTCGCCTTCGTGGGGCAGGGGACCGACCACCACCGACCGGGAAACCCCATCTCCTCCCCCCTGACCCGCCAGTCGATCGAGGAGAACCGGGTCATTTTCGCCGACGGGGTGCACGAGCATTTCAGCTGCTCCGTCTCGCCGGCCTGCCCCCTCGGCTCGGCCCTGGTCGTCCCCCTGCGCATCGGGCAGGAGGTGGTGGGCACCATCAAGCTCTACGAACCGAAGAACAGGCTCTTTCTCAACATCAACCGGACCCTGGGGGAGGGGATCGCCTCCCTGCTCTCCGACCAGATCCTGCGCTCGCGCTTCGAGGAGCAGCAGAGCCTTCTCGTCACCTCGGAGCTCAAGCTGCTGCAGGCCCAGGTCAATCCCCACTTTCTCTTCAACGCCCTCAACACCATCATCGCCGTCACCCGCAAGGACGCCGACCGGGCGCGGGAGCTGCTGCGCCACCTCTCCAACTTCTTCCGCAAGAACCTCAAGCGCTCCGGCGACGTGGTCACCCTGGAGGAGGAGCTCGACCATGTGAGCTCCTACCTGAAGATCGAGAAGGCCCGCTTCGAAGACCGCCTCCAGGTGGAACAGGAGATCGACCCCGCCCTGCTCGGTTTGCGCCTGCCGACCTTCACCCTGCAGCCGATCATCGAAAACGCCATCAAGCACGGCCTCTCCAGGATGCTCGGGCCGGGGCTCATCCGCCTCATCGCCCGGCGCGAGGGGGAGGAGGCCGTCATCCTCATCGAGGACAACGCCGGAACCTACTGCCAGGAACTCAAGGACGGGGGGCTGGGGATGAACCTGGTCGACAAGCGGATCAAAAACCTCTTCGGGCCTTCCTACGGGGTGAGGGTGAGCTGCACGCCGGGAGAATTCACCCGCATCGCCATCCACCTTCCATCAGGAGGTTGCGCCGCGCCATGATCCGTGCCCTGATCGTCGACGACGAGCTCCATGCCCGGGAGGAACTGGCTGCCCTGCTCGCAGAGAGCGGCGAGGTGGAGGTGGCCGGCTCCTGCGCCAACGCCCCGGAGGCCCTCAAGGCCATCCACCGCCTGCGCCCCGACGTGCTCTTTCTCGACGTGCAGATGCCCCTGATCGACGGCTTCGAGATGCTCGCCATGATCGACCCGGAAAACATGCCTCAGGTGGTCTTCGTCACCGCCTACGACGAGTACGCCCTGAAGGCCTTCGAGGAGAAGACCCTCGACTACCTGCTCAAGCCCGTTGAAAAGGATCGCCTCGCCCGGACCATCGAGAAGCTCAAGGGGGCCCTGCTGCGGGAGCCCCACCCCAGCTTCGGCAACCCGCCCATCCACCGGATCCCCTGCCTCTGCGCCGGCCGCATCAAGCTCGTCGATCCGGGGCAGATCGACCATGTGCGCTCCGACCTCGCCGGGGTCCACGTGGTCACCCCCGCCGGGGAGTTCTTCACGGAGCTCACCCTCAAGGTCCTGGAGACCCGCACCGGCCTGGTGCGCTGCCACAAGCAGCACCTGGTGAACCTCGCGCAGGTCGACGAGATCGCCCTTCAGGAAGGGGGCGGAGCCGAGCTGCGCACCCGGGCCGGCCACCGCCTCCCCGTCAGCCGCCGCTACCTCAAGGCCCTCAAGGACGCCCTCGGCTTCTGAGCCTTTCCGCCGCTTATCCCCCCCTCGCCGCCGGTCACCCTCCCGATCCCGCCGCTTGCCTCATCCCCTCTTTTTTCTTTCCCCACCCTTGGCTACCCTGCAGGAAGAGAAATTTCCCACCCCCCTCAAGGAGGCTCGACATGCTGCTCTTCTTTGCCTGCGTGGCCCTGCTGATCGTCGGCTACTTCACCTACGGGACGATCGTCGACCGGATCTTCGGACCCGACCCCAACCGCCCCACCCCTGCCCGGGCCATGGCCGACGGGGTCGACTACGTGGAGATGTCCCCCCGGAAGATCTTCCTCGTCCAGCTGCTCAACATCGCCGGCCTCGGCCCCATCTTCGGCCCCATCCTGGGCGCCCTCTACGGCCCCGCGGCCCTGATCTGGATCGTCATCGGCTCCATCTTCGCCGGTGCGGTTCACGACTACTTCTCGGGGATGCTCTCCCTGCGCCACGAGGGGCGCAGCGTTCCCGACGTGGTCGGCCTGCAGCTCGGCAACGCCTTCAAGCAGTTCATGCGCTTCTTCGCCATCGTCCTGCTGCTGCTGGTCGGGGTGGTCTTCGTCCTCGGCCCCGCCAAGCTCCTGGGGAACCTCACCCCCCTCTCGGTGCCCCTCTGGGTGGGAATCATCTTCGTCTATTACTTCCTGGCCACCATCCTCCCCGTCAACCAGATCATCGGCCGCATCTATCCCCTCTTCGGCGCCGTGCTCATTTTCATGGCCGTGGGACTGACCGCCGCCCTGATCTTCAAGGGGTACACCTTCTTCCCCGAGATGACCCTGGCGAATCTCCATCCCAAGGAACTCCCCCTCTGGCCCCTGATGTTCATCACCATCGCCTGCGGAGCCGTGAGCGGCTTCCACGCCACCCAGTCCCCCCTGATGGCCCGCTGCGTCGGCAATGAAAAGCACGGCCGCCCCGTCTTCTACGGCGCCATGATCGGCGAAGGTGTCGTGGCCCTGGTCTGGGCCACCCTCGGCATGAGCTTCTACAGCGGCGCCGGCGCCCTCGACGCGGCCCTGGCCAAGGGGGGGCCGGCCTTCGTGGTCAACGAGATTTCGACCACCCTCCTCGGCCCCGTGGGCGGCCTGCTCGCCATCATCGGCGTGGTGCTCCTGCCGATCACCTCCGGCGACACCGCCTTCCGCAGCGCCCGGCTCATCATCGCCGACTTCCTGAAAATGCCCCAGAAGGCCTCCCTGAAGCGCCTCTACCTGGCCGTTCCCCTCTTTGTGGTCGGCTTCCTGATCTCCCAGGGGAACTTCAACGTGATCTGGCGCTACTTCGGATGGGCCAACCAGACCCTGGCGACCATCGTGCTCTGGGCCAGCGCCGCCTACCTGATCCGCCAGGCCAAGCTCCACTGGATCGCCACCATCCCCGCCACCTTCCTCACCGCCGTGGTCACCACCTATCTGCTCTACGACAAGATCGGCTTCGGCCTCCCCCTGCAGGTCTCCACCATCGCCGGGGTCCTGGCTGCCGCAGCCGCCCTCGTCCTCTTCCTGGTCAAGTTCCGCAACCCCGTCGCCACCCTGGAGGAGGTCGCCGTGGAACCCGAGGGGGCCTGATCCAAACGGACCGAATCGCTGAAACGAAAAAAAGAGTTTGTCTACAATCTGAGGGGCCGCACCCGCGGCCCCTCTTTTCCATTCCTTGGATCCGCCGTCCCTGTCCCCCTACTTTGCCTTTTTGCCTCCTCCGTGCTACCCTCCCCTGCCAAAATGAACCCCGAAAGGAGAGCTGTCACCATGAGCGCAAAGAACCCCGTCGTCCTGCTGAAGACCAGCAAGGGGGAGATCACCCTCGAACTCGACCAGGAGAAGGCCCCCATCACCGTGAAGAACTTCCTCGACTATGTCGCGGACGGTTTCTTCGACGGCACCATCTTTCATCGCGTCATCCCCGGCTTCATGGTCCAGGGGGGGGGCTTCACCCCCCAGATGCAGCAGAAGAAGAGCAAGGCCACCATCAAGAACGAAGCGGCCAACGGCCTGAAGAACGGCAGAGGAACCATCGCCATGGCCCGCACCCAGGTCATCGACAGCGCCTCCTCCCAGTTCTTTATCAACCACGCCGACAACGCCTTCCTCGATCACCGCGACCCGAGCGTCTCCGGCTTCGGCTACGCCGTTTTCGGCAAGGTCACGGCGGGGATGGAGGTCGTCGACGCCATCGCCAAGGTCCCCACGGGCAATGCCGGCGGCCACCAGGACGTCCCCCGGGAGCCGGTTCTCATCGAAAAGGCCACCCTGGTTTCTTAAAGATTTCCGAGGCCTAAAATACGAAAGCCGGATCCTCCAGGGGATCCGGCTTTTTCTTTGGGATGCGAACCGCTGCTCTTCCGCCATCGGCCCCGATCAGTGCCGGAAACCATACTCCCGGACCAGTTGGCCGATGATTCCCGTCTCATGGGGAGTGACCCCCTCCATGCGGAAACCGGTGGCGAAGAGATTGGAATTGGACTCCTTGCGGCACCAGACGCTGGTGGCCTCGGACACGAGCTCTTCACTGCCGTCGATGGGATCGGGGAGGAAAATCCGCAGCCGGTAGGACTGCTCGGTCTCCACCGGATCCTCGCTGACCAGCATCAGCCCCTCACGGTTGATGTTCACCAGGTGCCCCTGGACATCCCCGCCGTCGAGATTGACCACCCTGAGGTAGTAGATCAGCTTGTTGCGCTTGAGCTTGCGACGTTCGACCATGGATGGCCTCCATATCTCCACTGGAGCGACAAGAGGCCAAAGAAAAAGCCCCTCCTCGGACAAGGACGGGCCGCCGCACACCACGGCGGACCAGGGGCCCCTCCGTGGATAAACCTGCCTCTCTTCGGCGGCCCGGCTGTCCACCCCCGCTCAAAGCGTCGGCGGACCCGTTGCTCTGCGTCCCCGGATTGCTCCGGGTTTGCTCTTGTCGGAGAAAACTGAATTCAAGAAGCGCAATTATTATCCAGAAATAATGATAACGCAATCCAAATTTTCAATCCTCCACCGGAGAAGGCGATGGGATGGGGACGAAATTCAGGCGGAGTTGAGAAGAGGAGGCAGGGGGCAGTCGAGGCGGTCGGCAATGGCCCTGAGCAGTTCGGCCTCGGCCACCGCCACCTC
>JBFHXN010000016.1:0-14698 GCA_041598955.1 Desulfuromonadales bacterium
CGCCCTGCGGGATCTGCTGATGCCCGGCCATGAAGGGCGCTGTGACGCCGGCGCGGCCCAGGGGCCCAATACCCTTCACGTGGGCAAGCGGCTCCTCGGTTACACCGTCTATCTCATCGCCGAGGACTGCTGCTGCATCTTCATCCGGGACATCACCGAAAAAGCGCGCCTGGAGTCGATCGCCGAGGCGGTCAACACCATGGACAACATCGGCTACGTCTTCTCCGGAATCCGCCACGAGATCGGCAACCCCATCAACTCCATCAAGATGACCCTCAGCGTCCTGCGCCGCAATCTCGGCCGCTTCCCCGCCTCAACCGTGGAGGAGTATGTCGACCGAGGGCTGGCGGAGATCTCCCGGGTGGAGTTTCTGCTGAAGTCGTTGAAGAATTTCAGCATGTTCGAGCACCTGGCCCTTCAGGATGTCGACCTCAAGGGGTTCATGGAGAAGTTTCTTTTCCTGATCCGGGGGGATTTCGAGAAGCGGGGGGTCCGGGTCACGGCCAAGACCCCGGAGGAGCCTCTCTGGGCCAGGATCGATCCCCGGGCGCTGCAGCAGGTGCTGCTCAACCTGATGGCCAACGCCTCGGCGGCCCTGGAGGGGAAGGAGCATCCCGAGATCGTTCTGACCATGCGCCACCGGGAGGGGAGGGCCTGGCTGAGCGTGCGGGACAACGGCTGCGGCATCCCCGAAGCCGAGCAGCCCAACCTCTTTCGTCCCTTCTACACCACCAAGGCGAGCGGAACGGGGCTGGGGCTGGTGATCACCTGGAAGATGCTGACCCAGATGGAGAGCGGAATCGAGATCCACAGCCAGGAGGGGGTCGGGACCATCGTGACCCTTTCCCTCCCCGCAGCGAGCGCTCCCGATGCCTGATTCCCAGCCCTGCGTCCTGATCGTCGATGACGACCGCGTCTTCTGCCAGGCGGTGGAGGATCTCCTCTCCGGGGAGGGGCACGCCGTGTTCAGCGCCCACACGGGCGCGGCGGCCCTCGAGTTGTGCGCCGGGCGCAGGGTCGACCTGGTGCTTCTCGACCAGAAGCTCCCGGACGGGGAGGGGGTCGATTTCTGCCCACGGATTCTCGGGCTGTGCGAGCAGGCGAAGATCATCTTCATCACGGCCTATCCAGAGTTCAGCCATGCCGTTCGCGCCATGCAGGCCGGGGCCTACGACTATCTGGCCAAACCCTGTGAGCTCGAAGAGCTGGAACTGTCGGTGGCGCGGGCCCTGCGCGCCCGGGAGCTCGAACGGGCAGGGGAGCTTCGGGATTACCGGGAGGCCAAGGAGCGGGAAGGGGCGGTTCTCATCGGCAGCGGTCCCGCCTTGACCGATGTGCGCCGGATGGTCCGCCTGGCCGCCGGAAACGACGCCCCGGTCCTGCTCACCGGTGAGACGGGGACGGGGAAGAACGTGGTCGCCAGGACCATCCACTACCAGGGGCGGGGGGAGGGGAAGGGGGCCTTCATCGCCGTCAACTGCGCGGCCCTTCCTGAGAGCCTGATCGAGGCGGAGCTCTTCGGCCATGAAAAGGGGGTCTTCACCGGCGCAGGGACGAGCCGAAAGGGGCTCTTCGAGATGGCCGACGGCGGGACCCTCTTTCTGGACGAAATCGGCGAGATCCCCCTGCACCTCCAGAGCAAGCTTCTCGGCGTTCTCGAGGAGGGGGCGGTGCGCCGGATCGGGGGGAGCGCACCGCGACCGGTGAACGTGAGGATCGTGGCCGCCACCAATGCCCGTCTCGAAGAGGCCGTCAGCCGCGGGCGATTCAGGGAGGATCTTTTCTACCGGCTCAACGTGCTGCGCATCGAGCTCCCTCCCCTGCGCAGCCGTCCCGAGGATCTCCCCGAACTCGTCGCCCATTTTCTTTCCGCTTCGGTCCGGGGCAACCCGGTGCGGCTGCCCGAGGTGGAAATGGAGCGCCTGGTGGCCTATGCCTGGCCCGGCAACATCCGGGAGCTGCGCAACGTGCTGGAAAGAGCTCTCCTTCTGGCGCCTGGCGAAACGGTCTACCCTTCGGCCCTGCTGGGCGGAGCCAAGGCTCCCGGCGAACCGGCCCCGACTTCCTTCGAGCCCCTTCCCCTGGCCGAGGTCGAAAAAGAGCATATCCGGCTCAGCCTGGAGAGCTTCGGCGGCAATTACACCCGCACGGCCCGTGCCCTCGGCATCGCCCTCTCCACCCTCAAGCGGAAGGTCCGGGAGTACGATCTCCGGGCTGAGGGTTCAAAATGAGCCGGTGGCTCAGAATGACTGGTTCAATTTGAGCCACCGCGCCCCGTCCCGGGTTTAGCCCTTCCTCCAAGTCCCTGAAAAACCACAACAACAAACAACGTTTTATTGTGGCACGACCATTGCTATTCCCTTGAGTCAGCACTGGAGGGCGCCATGACCAAGAATGTTCTCATCGTCGATGACGAGAAGCCCTTTCTGCTCAGCGTGGTGGACGGCCTTGCCGACCCGGGTCGGGATTTCCGGGTCCACACGGCGTTCAACGGGCGGGAGGCCGTGGAGGTGCTCGAGTCGACCCGGATCGACCTGCTGGTCACCGATCTCAAGATGCCGGTGATGGACGGCTTCGAACTCCTCGCGCACATGACCCGGCACTTTCCCGGGATACCGGTCATCGTGATGACCGCCTTCGGAACCCAGGAGATCGAGGAGCGGCTCAAGCGCCTGGAGAACTTTTATTACCTCGAAAAGCCCCTCGATCTCGACCACCTGGCCCGGACCATCGAGGGCGCCCTGGAGTCGGGGTCTCGCAGCTACATCCGGGGGATTACCCTGGCGGCCTTTCTCCAGCTGGTGCAGATGGAGCAGAAGACCTGCACTCTGAAGATCAAGTCGCCCGAGGGGGTCGGCTTTCTCTACATCCGCAAGGGGCAGCTCCTCGATGCCGAAACGGAGCAGGAATCGGGGCTTGAGGCCGCCTACCGGATCGTCTGCTGGATCGATCCGGAAATCGAGATGGAAGGGGGGTGCCGGAGGCAGGAAGCCGGCATCGAGGCGTCCCTGGAAATGGTTCTCCTCGAGGCCTTTCGGCTCAAGGACGAGGGGGGGCGTTGCGAGTCCCCTTCAGTCTCGCCTGCCGCGGAGGCCGAAGAGGGGGTCTCCGAGAGTCTCAGGGAGTCCTCCCAGCTCTTCTACGGCAGGGATGAGACCGAATCCCCATCGGGGCAAGACCCGCCGGGCCCAAGGGACCGGGAAGGGTCATCCCCGGCCGGAGAGCTTGGCCTGGCCGAACTTCTGGCCGGGGCGCCCGGGGTTCTCGATTTCGGAATCTTCGACGGGGATGACCGCCTGGTTACGAGCCCTTCGGGGGATTCTTCCATGGCTCGCCTGCGCCCCTCGGGCCTGCTGGAGATGGGGAAGTCTCTGGAGGGGGAGATCGAGGGAGGGGCCCTTCGAGGGGTGCTGCTCAAGACCCGGACGGGGAAATGTTCCTTCCTCTTCCGGCAGGGCGCCACCCTGGCGCTGGCCTCCATCAAGGCCGGGGTGCGCCCCCTCGATTTCCTGGATGGGCTGGAGGGGAACCGCTTCAACTGAATGAAGGCTAAAACCAACGACAGCGGGGGAGAGGCATGAACGAACTTCTGGCGGAGATCAAGGCCATACCGGGGGTGATCGGCGGCGGGGTCTACAGCCCCGAACGGGGGCTTCTGGCGAGCAACCTCCCCCCGGTCTTCAAGAAGGAGAGGGTGGAGAACATCGCCCGCAGCCTGATCAAGCTGCACACGGCGGGGACCTACAGCTATCCCGACCTTCTCGATGTGACCCTCTATTACGAAGAGTCGGTGCTTCAGATCCGGGAGGTGGGGAAGAAGCTCTACCTGGTCCTGGTCGGAGACCCGGCCCTCAACACCAGCCTCCTCTCCTTGTCGATCAACCTGGCCCTTGAGGAGAGCAAGGGGCTCGATGCCGCGGCGGCCCCTGCGGCAGAGGCCGGCAGGGGCAGGGGTGCCGGGGCCGGGGCCCGAGCCCTTATCGACAGCGGACCCCTGGCCGAGCCTCTCGGTCGGATGCAGCAGGCCCTGGCCAAGGTGATCGGCCCCATGGCGAAAATCATATTCGGCGATGCCCTGGAGGAGTGGGGGGGGGAGGAAGAGCCATCCCTTCAGGGGCTCTCCCGGCTGCTCACCCTGCTCAACCGGGAAATCGGCGATCCTGAGAAGGTACGGGATTTCCGCGACCGGGTCGCCCCTATTCTCAAGGGGGCCGGGGCGATTCAGTAATCCCTTTCATCAGGCGTTTCGGAGCGGGTCGTCCCTGACCCGGATCCGGCGCCGGGAGTCGGTGCATGGCCACGAAAGAGCAATTCGCCGAACAGATCGCCCGGGTGCCCGGGGTGAAGAACTATCTGCTCGCCCGGGGAGACGGCAGGGTGCTGGTCCACAACCTGTCCGGAGCCGAGCGGCTGGCTTCGATGATGGTCATCGGCGGGCTCTGCAGCGAACGGATCCGGGCCCTCTCCGGTCTGAACTGCCTGCGGTACCTGGTGCTGGGGCGGACAGGGCAGGAGAACTTTCTGGTCTTTCCCCTGGAGAAGTACCTGCTGGGGGTGGTGCAGCACCCCGAGGTCCCACCGGGTGAGGTGGCCCAGGGGGTGAGCGCCTTTATCGAGCAGCTGCTGCGATCCCGGAACAGCAACGGGGGGGCGCCGGGCTCCAGAAAGGAGGAGGGACTATGAGAAGAGGCTCCGGGCCTTTGGGCTGGGCTGGCTTCCTTGCCGCCGCATGGCTGCTGCTGGCCCCGGCTTTTCCGGCCCTGGCCGTCGAAGAGGAGCCGACGGGGTTCGACGCCCAGGTGCGCAGGTGGGCCGAGGAGTGCCGGGGGGAGGCGGTCGCCCAGTTCGAACTGCTGCTCTCCTCCGGGCGGCTCTCCCTCCCCCAGCTCTTCGACACCTTCTATATCCCCATCCCCAATACCGACCCCCAGAAGTTTCACACCCAGTACGACCGGGTCACCGACGGGGTGCTTCAGTCGATCCTCGATCGCTACCTGGAGAAGCACCCCCGCCTGATCTTCGTGGTGGCGGTCGACCGCAACGGCTACCTTCCCACCCACAACTCCCGTTACTCCCAGCCCCTCACCGGCAATGGAGAACAGGACGTGAAGAACAACCGGACCAAGCGCATCTTCAACGACCGCACGGGCCTCGCTGCGGCCCACAACGTCCAGCCCTTCCTGCTGCAGCGCTACAGCCGCGATACGGGGGAGATGCTCTCCGACCTTTCGGTGCCCGTCTATGTCCAGGGGAAGCATTGGGGGGCGGTGCGGTTTGGTTACAAGTAGCGCGGCTCCGTATCGGGGCGGCTTGACATGGTGCAGCAGATTCGGCCGGCTCTCCGGCCAAGGAGGATGAGCGTGCTAGGGATACTCAAGAGAAAGATCGCTGTGCGGGTTGCCTTTTACGTCTGTTTCATGATGTTCTTCGTCATGGCCGCAGGGGCGGCCTACCTTCTCAGGCAGCAGAGCCGCAGCCTCGAGGGGCAACTGCTCGAGCGGGGACGGATGGAGACGGTCATCGGGGCCAAGGTCATCGGACGGGTTCTGGAGGAGGCCATCGACAACGGGGTCTTCACCCTCCAGGATGCCTTCGATACGAACTACGTGCTCATCCCCGGTTTCGAGCCGGCCAAGTACCATACCCGCTACGACGCCTACCTCGACAAGGCGATCCTCTCCCTGCAGGACGAGTTCCTCAAGGACGACAGTATCATCTACGCCGTCGCCACCGACATCAACGGCTACGTTCCGACCCACAATACCCCCTATCAGCAGGCGATTACCGGTAACCAGGAGCAGGACAAGGTGGGCAACCGGACCAAGCGCCTCTTCAACGATCCCATCGGAATCAAGACCGCCAGGAATACCGAGGAGGGGTTTCTGCAGGTCTACCACCGGGACACGGGGGAGACCATGTGGGACATCTCCACGCCGGTCTATGTGAAGGGAAAGCACTGGGGTGGCTTCCGCATCGGCTTCTCCCTGAAGAAGACCAAGCAGGCCCAGCAGGACCTCATGATGACTCTCGGGGGGATCATGGCCGCCATCTTCCTGCTCTCGCTCTTTCTCATCATCGCCGCCGTCAACAAGGTGATGCGTCCCCTGGGGGAATGCACCAGGCTCGCGTCGGAACTCGCCGACGGGCGCGTGGAGAGGAAGATCGCCATGCAGTCCCAGGACGAGATCGGCCTTCTGGCAGACGCCCTGGAGCGCCTGCGGGTGAGTCTCAAGGCGGCCATGGACAGGCTGAGCAGAAAATAGCCTTCGGCCAGATTCTGAAGGGTTCCACAAATCGCCCCCGATGAGCGTTTCGGGGGCGATTTTTTTAGGTTTAGCCAGACTCCGGCGGATGTGCCTCTTCAACCCGCCATTGACCTGGTCTGTCACCGGAAGTATATTGGAGCGCGCATATGTTTTGTGAGCCTCCATGCCCTCCACCCGGGGCGGGGATTTCACGTCAATCTACGTGGAATTGCGGCTTCCACCTTCCATTCTCTCCCAATTTTTTTCACGGGGGGCTCTTTCCAGTTCTCTCCAGCCCCCGGAACACTTTGGCTCCCCGTTTTTGATTCCCGGGAGGCATGAAAATAGCAATTCGAGATCTGACGTCCCCATTGGACGGCGTATCTTTCCTTCATTTCCCCAGAGCCATGGATGGCCTGCCTCCGATCGGGAATGACCCAGCATGTCCGACCAGCGTTATAAAGAGATCGTCGACCTGATCCGCGAGGCCTTCATCGCCTTCGACGGGGGGGGGCGCTTTGTCTTTGTGAACCGCAGGGCCGAGGAGCTTCTGGGGAAGGAGTCGGGGTTCCTGGTCGGGCGCAACTTCCCGGAGGCCTTTCCCGATCTGCTTGACCGACCTTTCTATCATCAGCTTCAGCGTGTCTTCTCCGAAAAAGTCCCCCTCTCCCTGGAACTCGACGATTCTCCCTTCGGTGTCGGAGCTCAAATCCGCTCCTGTCCTCGGCCTGACGGGGTATGGCTTTTCGCGAGCGAGGCTGCCAAAGAGAGGGTCGCCCAGGCCTTGGAAGAGGAAACGGCCATCAACGGCGCCCTTTTGGAACTCGATGCCCTAAGACAGAGCGAGGAGCGGTACCGGGCCCTTTTCGAGCAGGCGGGGACGGGCATTGCCCACGTCTCTATTGCGGGGCGCTTCATCGAGGTCAACTCCAAGCTCTGCGACATTCTCGGCTACCCCCGGGAGGAGCTCCTGGAGCTGACATGGCAGGACATCACCCATCCCGATGACATCTCACTGGGGGGCGACAACGTTGAGCGCCTTCTGCGCCGGCTCGCATCCTCCTTCTCCCTGGAAAAGCGCTACCGTCGCAAGGACGGCTCCTTCGTCTGGGCCCATCTCAATGTCGCCCTGATCCGCGATGGGGGCGGGGAACCTCAGCACCTCGTCTCGGTGGTCAAGGACATCAGCGCACGCAAGAGGGCCGAGGAAGAGCTGCGAGTCAAAAACGCCGCCCTGGAATCCTCTCTCAACGCCGTCGCCATCGCCGACCTGGAGGGGCGCCTCACCTACGTCAACCATTCCTTTCTCCGGCTCTGGGGGTACGACGATCCGGGGGAGGTGCTCGGTTTGCCGGCGATCACCTTCTGGCAATCGCCCCGGGAGGCCGAAGAGGTTCTGACCGCCGTGCTGGAGAAAGAGGCCTATACAGGGGAATTGACGGCCCTTCGCCGGGACGGGCGTCCGGTGGAGGTGCTTCTGGCGGCCAACAAGGTCATGGCCGGGGATGGCAGCCCCCTTTGCATCATGGCCTCCTTCGTCAACCTCAGCGTCCGCAAGAAGGCCGAGCGGGCCCTGGCCGAAAACGAGACCAAGTTCCGCACCCTCTTCGAGGAATCCCCCATCTCCCTCTGGGAAGAAGATTTCTCCGCGCTCAAGACCTATCTCGATCAGCTCCGGGAGGAAGGGGTGAGCGATTACGACGCCCATTTCCGTGCCCATCCCGAAGCCCTGGTCGAGTCTGCGCGGCGAATCCGAATCATCGATGTCAACAGGGCCACGGTCGACCTCTACGGGGCCCGGAGCAAGAAGGACCTGCTCAGCCACCTCGATGGCATCCTGGTGGAGGAGTCCTGGGATCAGTTCCGCGATGAAGTTGTGGCCCTGGCGGGAGGGGCCACCCGGTTTGCAACCGATGGTGTCAACCAGACATTGCGGGGGGAGAGGCTCTACGTGAGGATGCAGGCCTCCGTGGCCCCGGGCCACGAGGAGCGCCTGGACAAGGTGCTGGTCTCCATCGTCGATATGACGGAGCGCCGGGTCGCCGAGGAGAAGATCGAGCAGCTCGCCTTCTACGACATCCTCACGGGCCTTCCCAATCGCCGCATGCTCCAGGACCGTCTCCGCCAATCCCTGGCCCTCGCCGAGCGGGAGGGGCACCAGGTGGCCGTTCTCTACCTCGACCTCGACCGCTTCAAGGAGATCAATGACGCCCTCGGCCACTCCACGGGGGATCAGCTGCTGAAGGCCGTGGCGGAATGTCTCTCCGATCAGCTGCGCCGGGCCGATACCATCGCCCGGCTCGGGGGGGACGAATTCGTCATCCTCCTCCCCTCCATCAACGGCCAGGAGGGCGCCGCCCAGACGGCTCGCAAGGTCCTCTCGGCGCTCGCCGCACCCTTTAGCCTTGGCAGCCGCCAGGTCTACACCGGTACCAGCATCGGGATCGCCCTCTACCCCGCCGATGGATCGAGTGCCGAGGAGCTTCTCAAACACGCCGACATCGCCATGTACCACGCCAAGGGGGAGGGACGGGGGAACTTCCAGTTCTTCTCCCAGGAGATCAACCGGCGCATCGAGGAGATCCTGCTCCTGGAGAACAGCATGAGGCGGGCCCTCGACCAGGGGGAGTATTTCCTCAAGTACCAGCCCCAGGTCGACATGGCCTCGGGGCGCATGACGGGAGTGGAGGCCCTGGTCCGCTGGGCCCATCCCGACCTGGGGCTGATCGGTCCGGAGAGGTTTATCCCCCAGGCCGAGGAGAACGGGCTCATCATCCCCCTGGGGGAGTGGGTTCTGCGGACCGCCTGCGCCCAGGTGTTGGCCTGGCAGGCCCAGGGTGCCAAGGGGCTGCGGGCGTCGGTCAACGTCTCGGGGTACCAGTTCAGGCAGCCGGACTTCATCGATACCATCGACCGGGTCCTCCTGGAAACCGGCCTCGCGCCCGCGGACCTGGAGATCGAACTGACCGAAAGCGCCATCATGGACAAGTCCTTCGACACCATCATGGCTCTCACAGACCTGAAGGTCAGGGGGATCCGTCTGGCCATCGACGACTTCGGCACCGGCTACTCCTCCCTGAGTTACCTGAAGCATTTTCCCATCGATCGCATCAAGATCGATCGTTCCTTCGTTCACGATATCGTCGAGGGGGGGGATGGAGCCACCATTTCCGAGGCGATCATCGGCATGGGGAACAACCTGAAGATCCAGGTCTTTGCCGAAGGGGTGGAGACCCGAAGGCAGGCGGAGTTTCTGATGGCCCGGAAATGCCTGGAGGCCCAGGGGTTCTATTTCGCTCCTCCACTCTCCGTGGAGTTTCTGACCGAGGCCCTGAGAAAGTCGGGCGAGAGCGGAATGGTATTTCCGATTTCCCGGAGGGTCTGACGGGCGCCGGGAAGGTTTCCTGGGTTGGACGGTTTTCTTGAAAAAGGAGAGGAAAAAGGTTAGAATTGGGTAGCTTTGAAGAGAGGAGGCGACCATGAAAGAGACGACTGTTCTGAAAAATCATCCCGTTCCGGGCGTCGAAAAGGATCTTGGCAAAGAGCAGGCTTCCGCTCAGGTTGGTGTTTCTCTGCTGCGGATCACTTTCCGCGTGGCCTTGGTCCTGACGGTGGCGGTGATCGCCCTGATCGGCATCTGGGCCGTGGCTGCCCTTGTCGGCGGCGCCACCAGCGCCGGAGGGCCCCTGGAGTTCATCAAGAGCTGGTTCACGGCGGTCAACGGAGGCTAAAGGGGGGTAGCCCTCACGATCATGAAACGGCAAAAGGCCGAAACCCTGAGGTTTCGGCCTTTTGCCGTTGTAGCGCTGCGATTCCCGCAAGGGGAGCCCGCAGGGTGTGGCGCTATTTCATTCGACGGGCGAGAAGGCCATCCAGGGAAAAGCGTCCTCCGCCGCGGATCAGCAGAGCCAGCGCCATTCCGATGGCGAGCAGGTGGTACTCGAAACCTTCGCCGGCCTGGTTGCCAAACCAGTTCATGAAGAAGCCGTTGGGCAGATGGACCATGAAAATGGCACCGAGCATGACGGCGAGGATGCCGAAGGCCGAGAGCCGGGTGAAGAAGCCTGTGATCAGGCCGAGGGCACCGAGAAATTCGGCGGCGATGACCAGCAGGGCCACCACCAGCGGCAGACCCATCTGGAGGGTGAAGAAGTCGAGGGTGCCGGCCAGACCGTGTCCCCCATACCATCCCAAAACCTTCTGGGCGCCGTGGGGAAAGAAGACCACGCCGAGGAAGAGGCGCAGTACCAGACTGCTGGTTTCTTTTTCCGTTTGCAACAGACTCTTCAACATGACGATTCTCCTCTGTGAAATGGTTTAGTGTTGCGGTTTTTCCTCTTCGGGTTCACCGACGGAGCGTCCCAGCTTGCGGCAGAGGTCGCCGAGAAGCTTCTGCTCCTGATGGCTCAACGGATTCATCGCCCGGGCCACCTCCCGGCTGTGTCGCGGAAAGGCCCGTGAGATGATCTCCTCCCCCGGTTCGGTCAGAAAGACCTTCAGGAAGCGACGGTCCCTCGTTTCTCTCTCCCTGGTGACCAGGCCCCTTTTTTCAAGGTTGTCGATCACGGTGGTGATGTTGCCGCTGCTCTTGAGCAGCTTGCGCGCCAAGTCTCTCTGGCAGAGAGGGCCCAGGTGCACAAGGGCCTCCAGAACGCCGAATTGGGTGACCGACAACCCATCCTCGGCCAGATGACGGTGACAGGCGGCTGTGACTGATTCGGCGGCCCGCATCAGCTTGACGTAGGTGCCCAAGGCCCGTTTCTCATCCATGACGATCGAGTTTCCTTTGGAATATAGTTCGACATCGAAACGTTTGATTTTAGACTAATACCCGCGCCGGGAACTGTCAAGGGGTAAAAAGGGTGGGGTTCTATGAGTCGGCTGAGTCCCGGGTGGCGAAAATTGTCACGAGGGGAAGGGGGGGGACGGGAATCCACGTACTCTCCTCCAGTGGCCGGGCATGTTGTGGACCGGAAGGGCGGCTGGAGCCGAGGGGGAAGGAATTCCAGGCAGTTGAAGGGCTGCTGGCCCTTTTCTTGCTAGATCGACTACGTGCCCTGTCCCGGTGCTGCGACCTGGGCCCAAGAATCCCACCCCTTTTCGGAGGACCTCGTTTCATGCGTTCCCTGCTCTTCTGCCTGGTGCTATCCGCCGCGATTCAGATCTCTTCTCCGGTTGTGTCCTTCGGTGCCCTGGTCCGGGGGGAAGTTCGGGATGCCTTCACGGGGGAACCGCTGGCCGGAGCCGTGGTCTCGGGGGGAGGAAGGGTGGTGGAAACGGGGAGTGGAGGGGAGTTCGCCATCGAGGTCACCTCGGGACCCGTGAGGGTGAAGACCCCGGGCTACAGGCGATCCGAAGTTCTTCCCGGCGACCTTCCGTTGCAGGTGCGGCTGGAGCCTTTCATTCCCAAGGCCCTTTATCTTTCCCACTACGGGGCGGGGAACGGACGTCTGCGCAATGCAGCACTCGACCTCATCGAACGCTCGGAACTCAATGCCGTGGTCATCGATCTCAAGGGGGATCGGGGGTTCATCTCCTACCGCAGCGCCATCCCCCTCGCCCGGGAGATCGGGGCCCAGAAGAGCGTCACCCTCAAGGAACTGAAGGCCGAGGTGGCCTCCCTGCGGGAACAGGGGATCTACACCATCGGCCGGATCGTGGTCTTCAAGGACACCCTCCTGGCCGAGGCCCGTCCTGAATGGACCGTGCGGGATGGCGCGGGGGAGCCCTGGAAGGACAAGGAGGGGCTCGGCTGGGTCGACCCCCACAGGCGGGAGGCCTGGGAGTACAATCTCGCCATCGCCGTGGAGGCTGCCGGGCTGGGTTTCGATGAAGTCCAGTTCGACTACATCCGCTTTCCCGACACGGCCGGCCTCACCTTCTCCCGGGAGAACGTCGAAGGGGAGCGGGTGGCGGCCATCGGGGGTTTCCTCGGCGAGGCGAGAAAGCGCCTTCTCCCCCTGGG
The DNA here is from genome assembly GCA_041598955.1 of Desulfuromonadales bacterium. Classification (GTDB taxonomy): domain Bacteria; phylum Desulfobacterota; class Desulfuromonadia; order Desulfuromonadales; family JBFHXN01; genus JBFHXN01. Next base: position 12,211 of record JBFHXN010000016.1, read on the forward strand.
AGTCTTCATTTCGGCAGACATCTTCGGCTACGTCTGCTGGAACCGCAACGACACCCACATCGGGCAGCGTCTCGACGCCCTGGTTCCCCACGTCGATTACCTGGCTCCGATGCTCTATCCCTCCGGATTCAGCCACGGGGTCGGCATCTACCGCAACCCCGTGGCCAACCCCTATGAGATCGTCTATCTTTCCCTTGAAAAGGCTCGGGCCCGCACAGGGATATCGCCCGTGCGCTTCCGTCCCTGGCTGCAGGCCTTCAGGGATTACGCCTTCGATCGGCGCCCCTTCGGCGAGCAGGAGGTCAGGGCCCAGATCAAGGCGAGCAATGTCTTCGGTTCCAACGGCTGGATGCTCTGGAACGCCTCCAACGTCTATTCCCTGGCCGGCCTCGAGACGGTGGACAACAAGGTCGCCCGGGAGCAGACCCCGGTCGCCGTGGAAGGGGTACCTTCGGGCACCTGACCCTTCGGGGTGCCGGCTGCTGAAAAACCCCCATCTGCTTCGTTCCCCTTGATCTCGTCGCTGCGACGTAGCTTTCGCTACGCCTCACTCCTCCATCTTCGGGCGCCTTGCATCTGAAGGTTTTTGAGCAGCCTCATTACGTCAGTCTTTCAACAATCGAAAGGGGAGACCGGCAGGTCTCCCCTTTCGCATTTCGGTCTGCTCTCTCGAGGATAGGAAGGTCTTATTAAAGGTTGGCCAGCACGGCAGGGACCTCCCGGACGCTCTGGAGGACCGCCAGCGCGCCGGGGAAGGTGCCCCTCCGGGTCAACCCGCTGGGGATGACCAGGCAGCGCAGCCCGGCGGCGATGGCGGCCTGAAGGCCCCTCTCCGAGTCTTCCACCACGAGGCAGGCTTCGGGGGGGAGACCGGTGCGGGCAAGGGCCATCCGGTAGGGGTCGGGATGGGGCTTGCTGAGGGGGTAGGCCTCCCGGGTGAGAACGAAGTCGAAAAAGGGGAGAAGTCCCATCCCTCGGTGGATGATCTGGAAGTGGTGGTCCAGGGAGCTGGTGACAATCGCCATGGCCAGGCGTCCGTGAAGCGCCCGCAGGGTCTCCTCGACCCCCTCGATGGGCCGGGCCTCGGTGGCCAGCAGTTCGGAGTAGCGCCTGTTGCGGGCCTCGCGGAGCCCCTCCACCTGGGATGGGGTGGCACCTCCATCGGCCGCAAGAAGAAAGACGCTCTCCCCCTGCCGGAGGGAAATCCGGATGAAGTCCTCCTCGGTCAGTTCGATTCCTACCGTCGCCAGGGCTTCCCGGCTGGCCTGGAAATAGAGATGCTCGGTATCGACCAGCACTCCGTCGTTGTCCCAGAAAATCGCCCGGATGGGCCCATTCTCCATGGTCGGCCTCCTTCGGAAAGAGGGTATTATACCCTTGGAAGGGAAGGGCAGAAAAGGAATTCGAGAGGATGTCCCCCCAGGGATGGATGAGCGGCGTCTTGAGAACGACGACCCCTTGGATGTTCTTTCTGTCGGCATAGAGAGGAATCGGATGTAAACCTTTGATCCCCTGATCCGTCCAATAGAACCTGTTCCTGGGGGGCATAAACCCCCAATTCAATCGGGAGTGATGTGCATGCGATCCAGATGCTTCAAGCTTTACCTGGCATTCCTGTTTTTCCTTCTCCTTCCGGGTCTTTCTCTTTCGGCTCAGGGGGAAGGGCCGGGCATCTTCTCCCTGGGGCTCGGGTTCGACTACGCCACGGGGGATTACGGCACCGAGACCACCACCGATGCCTATGCTCTCACCCTGACCCTGGGGGCGTATCCCACCGACAGGCTCGACCTCCAACTCGACATCCCCTTTCTCCATCAGAGCAGCGGGTTCACGACCATTTCGGGCGGGGTGCGTTTTGGCGTCGACCGGACCTCGGGACCAAGATCGATGGGGGGTGGGGGGATGGCCACTCCCGTTCCCGCCGCGGAGGAAACCGAATCGGTCAGCGGACTGGGAGATCTGGTCTTCTCAGCGGGGTACATCCTGGTGGAGGAGGGGGAAGGGTGGCCCCGGGTGCGACCCAACGGGTATGTCAAGTTTCCCACCGCAGAGGAGGAGCGGGGCCTGGGAACCGGGGAATTCGATTTCGCCGGGGGGCTGGAGGTGGTCAAGTGGGCGGGGAGATGGCGATTCCGGGGGGAGGGGAGCAGGGTTTTCCAGGGGGAGAACGATGAACTGGGGCTGCGGGATTTCTGGACTTACGGTGCCGGCGTCGGTCGTCAGATGACCGATGCCTTTCGCCCGGAACTCTCTTTCTGGGGAGCCTCGGCTCCGGCCGATGGCGCCGAGGAGCAGAGGGAGGTGCGTCTCAAGGGAATCTTCTATGCGGGGGATTCGGCGGCCTGGGAACTCTACCTGGCACGAGGGCTCTCCGACGGCAGCCCTGATTTGGCCGCCGGGATCTCTCTATATCACGACTTGTAGGGGGGGGCTGAGTCTCACGAAAAGTGAGAGCGAACGCCGGGTCGCAAGAGGGCATGAAAAAACC
>JBFHXN010000017.1:0-14692 GCA_041598955.1 Desulfuromonadales bacterium
ACGGTTTCGAATCGAACGAGGGGGTGATCCTGATCGCCGCCACCAACCGCCCCGACGTTCTCGACCCGGCCCTGCTGCGCCCCGGCCGCTTCGACCGGCAGGTGGTGGTTCCCCGGCCCGACATCAAGGGGCGCACCAAGATCCTCCAGGTGCACGCCCGCAAGGTCCCCCTGGACAACGACGTTGATCTCGAGGTGGTGGCTCGCGGCACCCCCGGCTTCTCCGGTGCCGACCTGGCCAACCTGGTCAACGAGGCGGCCCTGCTCGCCGCCCGGGCCAACAAGAACAGCGTCGATGCGGAGGACCTCGAGGCGGCCAAGGACAAGGTCATGATGGGGGCCGAGCGACGCTCCCTGGTGATCACCGAGGAGGAGAAGAAGGTCACCGCCTACCACGAGGCGGGGCACGCCCTGGTCGGGCTGCTCATCCCCGGGGCCGATCCGGTTCACAAGGTCTCCATCATCCCCCGGGGCCGCGCTCTGGGCGTGACCATGTACCTGCCCACCGAAGAGAAATACAACGAGACCAGCGCCGGGCTCAACATCCGGATCTGCACCCTGCTCGGTGGGCGCATCGCCGAGGAGATGGTCTTCGAGAGCGTCACCAGCGGCGCCAGCAACGACCTGGAGCGGGCCACTGCCATCGCCCGCAAGATGGTCTGCGAGTGGGGGATGAGCCCGAAGCTGGGCCCCCTGACCTTCGGGGAGAAGGAAGGGGAGATTTTCCTCGGCCGCGACATGGGCCACATGAAGAACTACAGCGAAGCGACGGCGGTGACCATCGACGAGGAGATCCGCCGCATCGTCCAGGAGAACTACGAGCGGACCCGGGAGCTTCTCTCCGGCCAGAGGGAGGGGCTCATCCGCGTGGCCGAAGCCCTGCTGGAGCGCGAGACCATCGACGGTAACGAGGTCTATCGTCTCACCTACGGGAAGGAGCCTCCCTCGCCGGCAACGGTCGGAGGGGAGACTGTCGCCCCGGCAGCCGGTCCCTGCACCGAAGGGTCCGCCCAGGTCGAGGGGTAGATGGGTTTTTCGCCGCGCCTTCTCTGGGTGGAGCATGAATCGGCCGCCCTCGAGGAGCTCGCCCGGGTCGGCACCGACCCGGCTGGAGCGCGGCGGATGGCGGCCAAGATGGTCCGCCGCCTGGTCAAGCTCCGCAAGGTGCCCTGCCGGGCCGCCAACATCCTCAAGCAGGAGATGCTCGCCATCGGCGGCGATGCCGCCGTGGCCCGGGGGAGCGTCGCCTGTGCCGTCCCCACCAGCGATGTCATTCTCATCGGTTCCCTGAAAAAACTGCGCCTTCTCGGCGAGAGGCTGGCCGATCAGCCCTTCGGACTTCCCGCCCTGGGGGCCGAATTGGCCTCCCTGCTGGCGAGACTCGAAGAGCCGCCCCGGGAGATGGCCGGCCGCGACTGTCGTCTCGACCTTTCCAGGCCGCGGATCATGGGGATTCTCAACGTCACCCCCGATTCCTTCTCCGACGGGGGCCGCCATGCCACGATCAGAGAGGCCCTGGAGGCCGCCGCCGCCATGGCGGTCGAGGGGGCCGACCTGATCGACGTGGGGGGGGAGAGCACCCGGCCCGGAGCGCCCGCCGTCTCCCTGCAGGAGGAGCTTGACCGCGTGCTCCCCGTGATCGAGGCCCTGCGCCGGGAGATCGATCTTCCCCTCTCCGTCGACACCACCAAGAGCGCCGTCGCCCGGGAGGCCCTGGCGGCCGGTGCCCATTTCGTCAACGACATCAGCGCTCTGCGCTTCGACTCCCGGATGGCCTCCGTGGTCGCCGAGGAGGGGGGCGGCCTCTTTCTCATGCACACCCGGGGGCGCCCCGAGACCATGCAGGAAGAGACCGGGTACGATGATCTGCTCGGCGAGGTCGTCGACTACCTCGCCGAGGGGCTCGATCTGGCCCGGGCCGCCGGCATCCCCGAGGAACGCCTCGCCGTCGATCCCGGCATCGGCTTCGGAAAGAGCGCCCAGGGAAACCTGGAGATCCTGCGCCGCCTTCCGGAGCTGCACTCCCTGGGACGCCCCGTCCTGCTCGGGACCTCCCGCAAGGGTTTTATCGGGAGGGTGCTCGACCGGCCCGACCCCCGAAGCCGGGGGGCGGGAACCCTCGCCACGGTGGCCCTCGGGGTGGAGCGGGGAGCCCGGATATTCCGTGTGCACGAGGTCGGCCCGGCCCGGGAGACCGCCCTGATGGCGTGGGCCGTCTGCTGCGGCCAGAATCTGCTCGATGACTGATATCTGATTCATTCTCCCTTTCCGGGACAAGGGGATGCTCGACGTTCTTCGAAATTTCCGCCCGCTGGTCGATCTGCTCGACATCGCCATCGTGGCCTTCATCATCTACCGCATCTTCCTGCTCATCAAGGGAACCCGGGCGGTCCAGATGCTGCTCGGCCTCGCGATCATTCTGATCGTCTACGTCGCCTCCCAGCTGGTCGGGTTCTACACCCTGCACTGGTTCCTCGACAACTTTCTCTCCTCCATCATCCTGGTCATCATCGTCATCTTCCAGAACGACATCCGCCGGGCCCTGATGCACGTCGGCCGCAATCCCTTCTTCGCCGGGCTCTCCTCCCGCGAGGAGAGCGAGATCATCGACGAGCTGGTCAAGGCCTGCGCCAACCTGGCGAGCAAGTGGATCGGGTCCCTGATCGTCATCGAGCGGGAAACGGGGCTCAAGGACTTTCTCGAGATCGGCACCGAGATCGACTCGAAGGTCTCCAGCGACCTCATCGCTTCCATCTTTCTTCCCTACTCCCCCATCCACGACGGGGCCCTGGTCATCCAGGAGGGGAGGATGACCCGCGCCGGCTGTTTTCTCCCCCTCTCCCAGAACCCCGACATCAGCAAGACCCTCGGCACCCGGCACAGGGCCGCCATCGGCCTGACGGAACTGGTCGACGCGGTGGCCATCGTCGTCTCCGAGGAGACGGGGAAGATCTCGGTGGTGGTCGGGGGGCGCATCACCCGCGACCTCGATTCCTCGGCGCTGAAAAAGGTCCTCAAACGCCTGCTCGAGCCGGTGACCGCCCGCCGGAGACGGAAATAGGCCATGCTGACCTCTCTGCTGGAAAACTGGGTTCTCAAGGTCCTCTCCCTGGTCTTCGCCCTGGTGCTGTGGTTCTTCGTCATGGGGGAGCGTAAGCTGGAGAGGGGCTACAATGTTCCCCTGGAGCTGAAGAACCTCCCCGAGGGGCTCATGGTGGCCAACGAGGTCCCCAGCCTGGTCGATGTCCGTATCAGCGGACCCCGGACCCTGCTGGTCAATCTCGGTCCCACGGAACTCAGCATCGTTGTCGATCTCAAGGGTCTCAAGCCGGGGGTGACCACCTTCCGGCGCCTCGAGGAGCGGGTCAATCTCCCCGGAGGGCTTCGGGTGACGAGGCTCTCTCCCTCCTTCGTCGACGTCAAGCTCGAGCGGGTCAAGACCCGGGAGGTCCCCGTGAAGGTGGCCCTTGTCGGGGAGCCGGCCGCGGGATACCGGGTCGGCCGGGTTCTGGCCACCCCTCTGCGGGTCCATGTGGAGGGGGCCGAGGGGGAGATCAAGGATGTTCGGGAGATCGGCACGGAGGAGGTTTCCGTGGAGGGTCACAGGGAGGGGTTCACCCTGGTGGTGCCCCTCACCTATACAGGCAAGTATTCCCGGATCATCGATGACCCCTCCGTGGAGATCGCCGTGGAGATCGTCAAGGAGCCTTCCGGTAGAAGGAGCAGGAAACAATGACGGCAGAGAAGAAGCTTTTCGGGACCGACGGGGTTCGCGGAGTGGCCAACGTCCACCCCATGACCACCGAGATGGCCATGCAGCTCGGTCGGGCGGCGGCCCACATCTTCCGGGACGGAGCGCGGCGCCACCGCATGGTGATCGGCAAGGACACCCGGCTCTCCGGGTATATGATCGAGAACGCTCTGGTGGCGGGGATCTGTTCCATGGGGGTGGACGTGCTTCTGGTGGGACCGCTGCCCACCCCGGGGATCTCCTTTATCACCTCCTCCATGAGGGCCGACGCCGGGGTGGTGATCTCGGCGTCCCACAACCCCTTCCAGGACAACGGCATCAAGTTCTTCTCCCGCACCGGGTTCAAGCTGCCCGACGAGATGGAGCTGCGGATGGAGGAGCTCATCTTCTCCGGCAGCCTCGACGCGCTGCGCCCCGTCGCCTCCGAGGTCGGCAAGGCCTACCGCATTGAGGACGCCCGGGGGCGCTACATCGTCTTTCTCAAGAACACCTTCCCGAGGGAGCTCGACCTGCAGGGGCTGCGGATCGTTCTCGATTGCGCCAACGGCGCGGCCTACAAGGTTGCCCCGGCCGTTCTCACGGAACTCGGCGCCGAGGTGATCCCCCTGGGGGTCTCCCCCGACGGAACCAACATCAACGCCGGCTGTGGCTCCCTCCATCCCGAGGTGATGGCCGAGGAGGTCCGCCGCCGTGGCGCCCATCTCGGCATCGCCCTCGACGGCGACGCCGACCGGGTGATCTTCGTCGACGAGGGAGGGCGGGAGGTGGACGGGGACCATATCATGGCCATCTGCGCCACCGACCTGCTGAAGAAGGGGGAGCTGGCCAACCAGACCCTCGTGGCCACGGTGATGAGCAACATGGGCCTCGACATCGCCCTGCGCCGGGCCGGCGGGAAGGTGGTCAAGACCGCCGTCGGCGACCGCTACGTGGTGGAGGAGATGCTCCGTGGCGGCTACAACCTGGGAGGGGAGCAGTCGGGGCACATGATCTTCCTCGACCACAACACCACCGGCGACGGCATGGTCAGCGCCCTTCAGGTGCTGGCGATCATGCAGCGCACCGGCAAACCACTCTCGGAGCTCGCCGCGGTGATGACCGCTCTGCCGCAGGTCCTCGTCAACGTCCGGGTTCCCCGTCGCCAGCCCGTGGAGGAGGTCCCGGCGCTGCAGAAGGTGATCCGTTCCGCAGAGGCGGAGCTCGGCGACAAGGGGCGGGTGCTGATCCGTTACTCGGGGACCGAGCCCCTTCTGCGCATCATGCTCGAGGGGGAGGACCAGGGGCGCATCGAGACCCTGGCCAACGATATCGCGGAGGCCGCCCGGGCCCACCTCGGTCGCGGCGGGGAGGCGAAATAGCCATGGCCATGCTGGGGGTCAACGTCGATCATGTCGCCACCGTCCGCCAGGCCCGGGGGGGGCGCGAGCCCGATCCGGTGACGGCGGCGGCCCTGGCCGAGTTGGCCGGAGCCGACGGCATCACCGTGCATCTGCGGGAAGACCGCCGCCACATCCAGAGCCGCGACGTGGAGATCCTGCGCAAGACCGTCAAGACCCGCCTCAATCTGGAGATGGCCGCCACCGAGGAGATGGTCGGTATCGCCCTCAAGTTCCTCCCCGACATGGTGACCCTGGTCCCCGAGAAGCGCGAGGAGCTCACCACCGAGGGAGGGCTCGACGTGCGCCTGCACCGTCACCAGCTCAAGAAGGCCGTCGACCTGCTGCGCCACGGGGGGATCACCGTGAGCCTCTTCGTCGACCCCGATCTGGAGCAGGTCAAGGCCTCCCGATGGGTCGGGGCCGACTACATCGAAATCCACACGGGGACCTACTGCGAGGCCCAGAGCGCCCAGGCCCGCAGGGCCGAGCTGCAGAAGATCGAAGTGGCGATCCGTGCGGGGCACAAGCTGAGCCTCGGCGTCAACGCCGGCCACGGTCTCAACTACCAGAACGTCCGGGAAGTGGTGGCCCTGGGAGGAATCGAGGAGTTCAACATCGGCCACAGCATCATCTCCCGGGCCCTGCTGGTCGGCATGGAGCAGGCGGTGCGGGAGATGGCCGCCCTGGTCAGGGGAGGCTGAGGATGGCCCCGGTGGCCGGCCTCGGCACCGATCTCTCCCGCGTGGAGCGCTTCCGGCGTCTGCTCGATCCGGCCAAGTCCGCCGTTCTGGAGCGCCTCTTCACCCCCGCAGAACTCTCCTACTCCCTCGCCAAACGAGACCCCGCTCCCCACCTGGCGGCCCGTTTCTCAGCCAAGGAGGCCTTTCTCAAGGCTCTCGGCCTGGGGCTGCGCCAGGGGATGAGCTGGCAGGACATGGAGGTGGTCCGGGACGAACTCGGCGCACCCTCCCTGCATCTCGGGGGGCGCGCGGCGGAGATCTTCTCCGAGCGGGGGCTTCTGAGGCGGCACCTCTCCTACAGCCACGACGGGGACTACGCCATGGCGACCGTGGTGCTGGAGGGCCCATGAGACTGCTGACGGCTGACCAGATGAGGGAGCTCGACCGGCGCACCATCGAGGAGGTGGGGATTCCCGGCCCGGTGCTGATGGAGAATGCCGGGCGGGCGGTGATCGGAGAACTCCTGCGACGCTTCGCCGCCCTCCGGCCCGGACCGGTGCTGATTCTGGCCGGCAAGGGGAACAACGGCGGCGACGGCTTCGTCGTGGCCCGCTGCCTGCTCGACGGGGGGTGGAGGGTCCGGACCGTGGTTCTCGCCGAGAAGGATTCCATCGAGGGGGATGCCGCCTTGCACCTGAGGGCCCTGACCGGGGCCGGCGGCACCGTTCGTTTCATCGGCTCCCCCGCGGCCGTCGCGGAGGCCCTGGCCGAAACTCCATTTCCCGCCCTGGTCGTCGATGCCCTGCTCGGGACTGGGCTTTCCAGCCCCGTGCGGGGTCTTCACGCCGAGGCCATCGCCTGGATCAATGCGTCCGCCGCGCCGGTGGTGGCCGTCGACATCCCCTCGGGGGTCGATGCCACGAGCGGCCGCGTCCTCGGCGAGGGGGTCCGGGCTGACCTCACCGTGACCTTCGCCGCCGCCAAACCGGGACTCGCCGTCTATCCCGGTGCGGGCCTGGTCGGGGAGATGGTGGTGGCCGACATCGGCATCCCCGCCGCCCTGCTGGCGAAGACGCCCGTCACCCATGTCCTGGTTGAGCGCTCCGAGGCAGCCGCCCTGATTCCCCGGCGGCCCGCCGCGGGACACAAGGGGAGTTTCGGCCACCTGCTCCTGCTGGCCGGCTCCGTCGGCAAGACCGGTGCGGCGGCTCTGGCCGCCTCGGCCGCCGTTCGCTCCGGGGCGGGGCTCGTGACCCTGGGCTGCCCCCGGGCGGTTCAGGGAGTGCTCGCCGTCAAGCTGACGGAGGCGATGACCGCCCCCCTCCCCGATCTCGACGGGGCCCTCTCCCTGCAGGCCCTCGAAGAGATCCGCCTCCTCTGCGAGGGGAAGGCCGCCCTGGCCCTCGGCCCGGGACTGGGAACCACCCCGGAGGCCCAGGCCCTCGTCCGACGCCTGGTGCGGGAGGTCCGCCTGCCGATGGTGATCGACGCCGACGGCCTCAACGCCCTGGCCGGCCACCTTGAGCTGCTCGGCGAGCTGGAGGGGGAATCCCCCCCCGTGCTCACCCCCCACCCCGGCGAGATGGCCCGCCTCACCGGCCGGAGCGTGGACGAAGTCGAGGCCGACAGGCTCACCGCTGCCGGGGAGCTCGCCCGGCAGAGCCGGTCGGTGGTGGTTCTCAAGGGGGCCCGCACGGTGATCGCCCTGCCCGACGGGAGGCTCTTCATCAACGGCAGCGGCAACCCCGGACTCGCCTCCGGGGGGACGGGGGATGTCCTCACGGGGCTCATCGGCGGGCTCCTCGCCCAGAGGATGCCCTCCGGCGACGCCGCCCTGCTCGGGGTATTTCTCCACGGCCTGGCCGCAGACCGTCTGGCGGAGCGGCAGGGGGAAGCGGGACTGGCCGCCGGGGATCTCGTCCGGGAGCTTCCCTTTGCCCGCCGGGAGCTGCAGGGGATCGTCCCCGCTACCTGATTCAGGGACCCGGGGATGAAATCATCGATCGGGACGGGGGGCGCGGGCGCCCTCCGCGTCGTTTCTGCTAGTATTTCAAATGTCAGTGCCGCAGGCTCTCTGCCTGCTGCCTTCAAGGAGGATCGACCATGCTCAAGGCCAAGGACATCATGACCTCCAAGGTCCATTCGGTGACCCCCGAGACCAGCGTGCAGGAGCTCGCACGGCTCTTCGTCGAGCGCAACGTGAGCGCCATGCCGGTCATCGACAAAAACGGAGTCCTCACGGGGATCGTCACCGGGTCCGACCTGGTGGCCCAGAACAAGCCCCTTCACATCCCCAAGGTCATCTCCCTCTTCGACTGGGTTCTCTACCTGGAGAGCGAGAAGGACTTCCGGGAGGAGGTCGCCCGGATCACCGCCCGCACCGTCGGCGAGATCGCCACGAGCCCAGTGGTGACCTGCACCCCGGAGACGCCGGTGAGCCAGATCGCCCAGTTGATGAGCGAGAAGAAGGTCAACCTGCTGCCGGTTCTGGAGCAGAACAAGGTGGTGGGGGTGGTGGCGCGCCTTGACCTGGTCCGGGCCATGGCCGGCTAGCCGTGAGGCACTGGTCCCTGACAACCGACTCGCCGGAGCGCACCCGTGAGCTCGGCCGCAGGATCGGCGAACTCTCTTCCCCCGGAACGGTGCTGCTGCTCTGCGGCGATCTGGGAGCCGGCAAGACCTGCATGACCCAGGGGCTCGCCCGGGGGCTCGGGGTCCCCGCCGGCGAAGCGGTGACGAGCCCCACCTTCACCCTGATGAACCATCATCGGGGGCGTCTCGATCTTTTTCACTTCGACCTCTACCGCCTCGCCGATCCCGAAGAGCTTCGGGAGCTCGGCTTCGAGGAGAGCCTGCGGGGGGGCGGGGTGACTGTGGTGGAATGGGCCGACCGCTTCGACCTTGGCGTGGAGGCCCTCCGGATCACCCTCGATTATCGGGGGGAGGGCCGGCGGGAGCTTCTCCTTGAGGCCCGCGGAGCCCTTCATGAGGCCCTCCTTGACGAGCTGTGCCGAGCCTGGCTCAGTGATTGAGCCGTAAATGGCACGGTGCTCCCAGGAATGCATCAAATTGTTTTTGACCCTTACCGAATTTCTTGTTATTAAGGAGCATTCTTCCGCTCAGCCGGCAATTCCCGGCTCTGGGCGGCCGGCACGGAGTGAACGAACCGGCGATTTGCGCCGGTTTCTCTCTCAGTACAAGGAGGAGTAGGCAACATGGCCCTGGTGGTGCAGAAGTACGGCGGGACGTCCATGGGATCCATCGAGCGGATTCGCAATGTGGCGCGCCGGGTGGCGAAGACCTACGACGACGGCAACGACCTGGTGGTCATCGTCTCTGCGATGGCGGGGGAGACCAACAAGCTGGTCGCCCTGGTCAACGAGATGTGCGAGTTCCCCAGCGAGCGCGAGTACGACGTCATGGTCGCCACCGGCGAGCAGGTCTCCATTGCCCTGCTGGCCATGTGCCTGCAGTCGATGGGGTACAAGGCCAAGAGTTACATGGGGTTCCAGATCCCCATCATCACCGACAGCGCCTTCTCCAAGGCCCGCATCGAACGCATCGACGACAAGAAGGTGCGCGAAGACCTCAAGAACGGCACCATCGTGGTGGTCGCCGGCTTCCAAGGGGTCGATGTCGAAGGGAATCTGACCACCCTCGGCCGCGGCGGCTCCGACACCTCGGGGGTGGCCATGGCCGCGGCCCTCAAGGCCGATGTCTGCGAGATTTTCACCGACGTCGACGGCATCTACACCACCGATCCCCGCATCGTGCCCGAAGCCTCCAAGATGGAGAAGGTCTCCTATGACGAGATGCTGGAGATGGCTTCCCTCGGTTCCAAGGTGCTGCAGATCCGTTCGGTGGAGTTCGCCAAGAAATACGACGTTGTGGTCCATGTCCGTTCGAGTTTCAACGACAATCCAGGAACCCTGGTGATGAAGGAGGATGCCGAGATGGAAGCCGTTCTGGTTTCGGGGATTACCTACAACAAGGACGAGGCGAAGATTTCCGTGATGCGCGTGCCCGACAAGCCCGGGATCGCCGCGCAGCTCTTCAGCCCGCTCTCCCACGCCAACATCACCGTCGACATGATCATCCAGAACGTCTCCCACGAGGGGTACACCGACCTCACCTTCACCGTCCCCAAGGCCGACTTCAAGAAGGCCCTGAAGATCGTCGAAGAGGCGGCCAAGGGGATCGGCGCCGGCGGTGTCCAGAGCGACCAGAACATCTCCAAGGTCTCCATCGTCGGAGTCGGCATGCGCTCCCATTCGGGGGTGGCGAGCAAGATGTTCCAGACCCTCTCCCAGGAGGGGATCAACATCCAGATGATCTCCACCAGCGAGATCAAGGTCTCCTGCGTGGTCGACGCCAAGTACACCGAACTGGCGGTGCGGGTGCTCCACGACGCCTTCGGCCTGGCCAAGAAAGACGTCAAGCCCGAATAGCTCTCCGCAGAACCGAGGGCGGGATGCAACCGTAGGGGCGCAGCATGCTGCGCCCCTACCCGTAACGGGAATGATCATCATGAGTCTGATCAAGCTCTACGACACGACCCTGCGCGATGGAACCCAGGCCGAAGACGTCTCTTTTCTGGTTGCCGACAAGATCCGCATAGCCCAGAAGCTCGACGAGCTGGGGGTCCACTACATCGAGGGGGGATGGCCCGGTTCCAACCCCAAGGACATCGCCTTTTTCGAGGATATCCGAAAGGTGACCCTGAAGCAGGCCAAGATCGCCGCCTTCGGCTCCACCCGGCGGGCCAAGATCACCCCCGAGAAGGACAGCAACCTCTGCACCCTGATCGAGGCCAAGCCCCACGCTGCGACGATCTTCGGCAAGACCTGGGATTTCCACGTCCGGGAGGCGCTGCGCATCAGCCTCGAGGAGAACCTCGACCTCATCAACGACTCCCTCGCCTTTCTCAAGAAGAACCTTCCCGAGGTCATCTACGACGCCGAGCACTTCTTCGACGGCTACAAGGCCAATCCCGAATACGCCCTCAAGACCCTCCAGGCCGCAGAAGCCGCCGGGGTCGACTGCATCGTGCTCTGCGACACCAACGGAGGAACCCTCCCCCACGAGGTGGCGGAGATCATCCGGAAGGTCCAGGGGGTCATCTCCACCCCCCTGGGGATTCACACCCACAACGACGGGGAGTGCGCCGTGGCCAACTCCCTGGTGGCGGTGGAGCAGGGGATCGTCCATGTCCAGGGGACGATCAACGGCTTCGGCGAGCGCTGCGGCAACGCCAATCTCTGCTCCATCATCCCCGCCCTGAAACTCAAGATGGGTCGCGAATGCATCTCCGACGACCAGATGAGACGCCTGCGGGAGATCTCCCGCACCATCTACGAGCTGGCCAACCTCGTCCCCAACAAGCACCAGGCCTACGTCGGCAATTCGGCCTTCGCCCACAAGGGGGGGGTCCACGTCTCGGCCATCCAGCGCCACCCCGAGACCTACGAGCACATCCGCCCCGAAGCCGTCGGCAACGTCACCCGGGTGCTGGTCTCCGACCTGTCGGGGCGCTCCAACATCCTGGTCAAGGCCGAGCAGTTCAACATCAACATCGACAGCAAGGACCCGGTCACCCTCGAGATTCTCGAGAAGATCAAGGACCTGGAGAACAAGGGATACCAGTTCGAGGGGGCCGAAGCCTCCTTCGAACTCCTCATGCGCAGGGCCCTCGGGACCGTGCGCCCCTTTTTCTCGGTGATCGGTTTCCGGGTCATCGACACCAAGCGCCGGGAGGACGAGATGCCCTCCTCCGAGGCGACGGTGCAGGTGAAGGTCGGCGGCAAGATCGAGCACACCGCCGCCGAGGGGAACGGCCCGGTCAACGCCCTCGACCACGCCCTGCGCAAGGCCCTGGAGAGCTTCTACCCCCAGATCGCCGAGATGCGCCTCCTCGACTACAAGGTGCGGGTCCTCCCCGCCGGCAAGGGGACGGCCTCGGTGACCCGGGTGCTGATCGAGTCGGGGGACAAGGAGGGGCGCTGGGGTACTGTCGGGGTCTCCGACAACATCATCGACGCCTCCTATCAGGCCCTGGTCGACGCCCTTCAGTACAAGCTTCTGCGCGACGAGGAGGGAAGCGGGGCATGAGACCTCGGCCCGGCACAGGGCTGCTGCTTTTCCTTCTTCTGGCCGGCCTGTCATGGCAATGGGGCCGGGTGCTCTTCCCCAGGGGAGAGCACCCGGCCTTTTTCATGGAGGAGACCCGGGGCGTCCGGGTCGCTCTCGGAGCCGGCTTTCCTTCCCCCGGAGTTCATCAATTTTCTGACGGTACCGCCCCGGAGGGCGTCATTGAATTGACGATCGGAGAAGGGGTCGGCCTGGCCCTCTTCTCCGGGGATCTGCGGAGCCCCCTCGAGGACGGCGAGTCCCTCGACCTGGTCGAGGACGGGACGGGTGGGCGACTCCTGACGCGGGCCTGGATGCCCGCCGGCCAGCGCATGGTGCTGGGCGTTCCCCTTCATCCCGGGCGCATGAGCGCGCAGGACTGGGAGGCCCTTCCGGGGATCGGCCCCAAGCTCGCCGAGGTGATCGAGAAGGACCGTCAAGAAAATGGCGAATTTGCCACCCTGGAGGCCCTGCAACGGGTCCGGGGAGTCGGCCCCAAGCGCATCGAGAGCTGGCGGCCGTTTTTTTGTGTCGAAAAATGATCGCCTAATCCCTTGAAGCACAAAGGGAATTTCGCCACCACCCCGAATTCCTACCGAAACGATCCAGTTTCTCCCCCACTCTGGCACGACCCGTGTAATAGAACTACCCGCCAGTACGGCAATGCAACCATCCAAAATGACCAAAAGGGGGAGAAGCCATGAAATGTCCCAAGTGCAAGGGCAGGATGTTCGCCGAGAAGTTTTTCGATTTCGTCCGCACCTTCGATGCCTGGAAGTGCTGCGCCTGCGGAGAGGTTGTCGATCCCACGATCCTCGCCAACCGCGCGCGGCGCCAGAACCTTTTCATCGGCTGATCCTCGACAGCCACACAAAGAAAGAGCAACGACGGCAGAAAGGCCGGGAACCCAGGTTCCCGGCCTTTCTCTTTGTCTGAAGGGTGACCTCTTCGCCGGCCCGCGACCTTCCGGCGGAGCGCCGAGAGACTAGATCACCCGCAGCACGATCTTGCCCCGGGTGTGGCCGGTCTGGCTCAACTCCTGGGCCCGGCGCGCCTCGGCCAGGGGCAACACCTTTTCGACGCAGGGCCGGAGCTTGCCGGCATCGACCAGATCTGCCAGTTGCGCCAGGGCCTCCGCATCGGGCTGGACGAAGACGAAGGCCTGACGGACGCCGTGAGCCTCGGCCTTCTCCGGCGGCGGGGGGCCGAGGATGGAGACGAGGATCCCCCCGGGTTTGAGCACCTGCCAGGAGCGCTCCTGGGTCTCCCCGCCGATGGTGTCGAAGACCACGTCGACCTTTCCCGCGGCCTTCTCGAAGGGGACCCTTCCGTAGTCGATGACCTCGTCGGCGCCAAGCCCCCTGAGGTAGTCGAGGTTCTTCTCCGAGGCGGTGCCGATGACATGGGCGCCGCGCCATTTCGCAAGCTGCACCGCATAGCCGCCGACCCCGCCCGCAGCGGCATGGATCAGCACCCGCTGCCCCGCGGTGAGCCCGGCGGCCCCGATGAGGGACTGCCAGGCCGTCAGGCCTGCGAGGGGGATGGCGGCGGCGTGGATGTGATCGATCGATTTGGGCTTAGGGGCGATCTCCGTCTCCCGGATGACAAGGTACTCGGCGTAGGTGCCGTTCCGCTGGATGTCCGGGCGGCTGAAGACCTCGTCACCGGCCTTGAAGCGGGTCGCCCCGGGGCCCGCTGCTTCGACCACTCCCGAGACGTCCCAGCCAGGGATCAGGGGGAGGGTGTGGTGCAGCATCTCCTTCAGGTAACCCTCCCGGACCTTCCAGTCGACGGGGTTGACCCCCGCGGCATGAACCCGCACCAGCACCTCGCCGGAGCCCGGGGTCGGTCGGGGCGCGTCTTCGTAAGCCAGCACCTCGGGCCCGCCGTAGGAATGGAAGCGAATTGCTTTCATGGTTTTCATGGCGTCTCTCCTTTCCCGTCTCTGTCTCTGTGAGCAACTATAGCATCGGCTCCTCTCGGGACAATCGGTGTCCTCCCCTGGAGTGCTCAACTGGGTGCTGCGGAAGAGAGGGAAGGGGGGGGAAAGGCCCCTGAGGGAATCCATCCAGAAAGAGAGGTGTCCAGGGATCTTCAGCTGACCGGCCGCAAGGCCTTCGTTTCGGGCTCGACCAAGGGGATCGGGCTGGCCATCGCCACTCTCCTTGCAGCAGAGGGGGCGCAGGTGGTCATCAACGGCCGCAGCGATGAATCGGTGGCGACGGCCCTGGAGCAGATCAAGCGCAAAGCGCACCAGCCAAAGGCGGACGGGTTCTTCGGCGACCAACGGCGCGGCTTTGCGTGTGGATGGTGGGGTGGTGAGGTCCTGTTTCTGAGGGATGCGATTCGGGTTGTCTCGAACAGGATGAGGTGGACAGGGGATTGGAGGGGATGGGCCGGTCCAGAGACCCATCGACAGTTTTTTTCTCCAAGGGTGGGGTCGCCCAGGGGAGATGGGGATTGTCAAGAGGACGGGGTAATGTCAAGATGACCAGCCCCAGGTCGTGATCTATTGAAAAAGACGGAAACACCCCGAAGAAGGTTTTAACCGATGCAGGAACTTCGATATCTGAAGGGCTACCCCGAGCAGATGACGGGGCAGATCAGAAAAATCATTGAGGAGCAGCGCTTGGGCGAAGTGCTCCTCAAGCGCTATCCGCTCCCCCATGAGATCAAGACCGACAAGGCTCTCTACGAATTTGCCGTCGAGCTCAAGAACCAGTTCCTGCGCAAAGCCAACCCCTTGAGCCGTGTGAC
>JBFHXN010000018.1:0-14664 GCA_041598955.1 Desulfuromonadales bacterium
CGAAGCCTCAACACCTTCATGAACGCCATGACGGCGAGCGACTGGACCCTCTACCCCTTCGCGACCCGGAATCAAAAAGACTTCTACAACCTGCTCGGCATCTATCTCGACGCGGCCTTCTTCCCTCTGCTGCGGGAGGAGGACTTCCGGCAGGAGGGGCACCGCCTCGAGTTCGCCGATCCCGCCGATCCCTCCACTCCCCTCGAGCGCAAGGGGGTGGTCTACAACGAGATGAAGGGGGCCATGGCAGACCCCTCCTCCCTTCTCGGCCGCCGGATGAACCGCGCCCTCTACCCGACCACCACCTACGGCCACAACTCCGGGGGGGAGCCTTCCGCCATCCCGACCCTCACCTACGAGGAACTCAAGGCTTTCCATGGCCGCTTCTACCATCCCTCGAACGCCTATTTCTTCACCTACGGCAACCTCCCCCTGGAGGAGCATCTGCGCTTCATCGAGGAGAACGCCCTCAGCCGTTTCGATGCCCTGAGTCTCGACAGCTCCATCCCCAACGAGGAGCGCTTCGCGGCCCCCCGCCGGGTCACGGAAACCTTTCCCGTCGACCAGGGAGAGCCCCTCGAGGGACGCTCCCTGGTGCAGGTGGCCTGGCTGACCTGCCCGGCGGCCGACCACTTCGAGCGCACCTCCCTGTCGGTTCTGGCCGTGCTGCTGTTGGGCAACCCGGCCGCTCCCCTCTACAAGGCGCTTCTCGACAGCCGCCTCGGTCAGAACCTCGCCCCGGGGACGGGCTATCATGACGACGCCAGGGAAACCTCCTTCGCCGCCGGTCTCCAGGGAGCCGACCCCGAGTCGATGGAAAAGATCGAGGAGGTGATCCTCACCACCTTGCGCAATTGCGCCAAGGGCGGCTTTCCCCAGGAGCGGATCGAGGCTGCCCTTCATCAGCTTGAGTTCGCGCACCGTGAGGTGACCGGGGACCAGTACCCCTATGGCCTGACCCTGCTGATGCGCATGCTCGGCCCATGGCTCCACGGCGACGACCCCGTCTCCCCCCTGCGTCTGGCCGAGGATATCGCTCGTATCCGGCAGGAGGCGCAGGCCGGCCCCTTCTTCCAGAACCTCCTGCGTCGCCACCTTCTCGACAACCCCCACAGGGTGACCCTGCTTCTGCGCCCAGACCCGGGACAGAAGGAGCGCGAGGAGAAGGAGACCGCCAAGGAGCTCGAGAGGCTTCACCGGGATCTCGACTCGGGCGGGGCCCGAAAGCTCGTCCAGCAGGCCGCCACCCTAAAGGCCTCACAGGAGGCCAAGGAGGATCTCGCCTGCCTGCCGACCCTGGGGCTGGCCGACATCCCCGCCGAGGAAGCGGCCGTTTCCAGCACGACCCAGGATATTGCCGGGGTTCCGACCTGGTGGTTCCCCCAGCCGACCAACGGCATCGTCTATTTCAACGCCCATCTCCCCGCGGCCAACATCCCGGCCGACCTGCGCCCCCTGCTGCCGGCCTTCTGCGCCCTTCTTCCCCAGATCGGCGCCGCCGGGCACAGTTACACCGACATGGCCGAAAGGATCAGCGCCGCCACCGGCGGGGTGCGTGCCAACACGGCCCTGCTCGAAAACCCCGGTGATCTGGGGTCTTTTTCTCCGGTGCTCGAGGTGCGCGCCAAGGCCCTTCTGAGCAACCGCCAGCCCCTCTTCGACATCCTCGCCGATTTGTTCCGAGCCCCCGACTTCACCGATCTCGAAAGACTCCACACCGTCATCAGCCAAGTGAAGGTGAGCTTTGAGAACTCCATTCCCGCCTCGGGGCACAGCTTCGCCGCCCGTGCGGCCGCGAGCACCCTCACCGTGGGCGGGCGACAGAGGGAGGAATGGGGAGGCCTCCAGCAGCTCCGGAGGATCCGGGAACTGGCGGCTCTTGCGCCTTCGGACCTGGCTCCCTTCGCGGAGCGTCTCCAGGCCATCGCCGGGATCCTTTTTGACCAGAGCCGTCTGCGCTGCTCCGTGACCGCAGAGGAGACAGCCTTCGGCGACCTGGAGGGGGCCCTGGGCTCCTTCCTGTCCGCCCTGCCGACAGGCTCCGCCCCTCCCTCCCCTGCTCCCCCTTCCCTCCAATCCCGCCCGGGACGGCTCGGCTTTTCCGCCTCCGTTCCCGTCTCCTACGTGGCCAGGGTCTTCCGAACCGTCCCCTACACCCATCCCGACGCCCCGGGGCTTCTGGTTCTGGCAAAGCTTCTGAGGGCCGGATTCCTCCACCGGGAGATCCGGGAGAAGGGGGGAGCCTACGGCGGGATGGCCAGCTGCGACAGCGAAGGGGGGCTCCTCTCCCTGCTCTCCTACCGGGACCCCCACCTGGTGCGCACCCTGCAGGTCTTCCGGCAGGCCGCCGAATGGGCATCGGCCCAAAGCTTCGACGACGAGGCCGTCCGGGAGGCGATCCTTTCCGTCTTCGGCGACCTCGACCGTCCCCTCTCCCCCGGCGGCAAGGGGTACCGGGAGTTCGGCAACCTGCAGCAGGGGCTCACCCACCAGATGCGCCAGGCCTTTCGCCAGGGAGCCCTGGCCGCCAGCGGCAAGAGCCTCTCGCTGCTGGCGGAGCGTTATCTGCTGGGAGCGTGGGAGGAGAGCGCCGTCGGCGTGGTCGCGGGGGAGGAGATGCTCAGAAAGGCGAACCAGGATTTGGGAGACCAGCCACTGGTGATCAGCAAAGCCTGAAAAGGGAGGGATCCCTTTTCAGCAGCCTCAACAACCGATTATCAACGTTCAAGGGGGTGCCTGCCGGGCACCCCTTTTTTATTCGAGGCCTTCTGGATCGCAATGACCTCGGCTCAGCGGCGGGGATGGCTTGTGCGGCGGGTCGGCGGGGCATTCCAGGGATCATCGGGCCAGGGGTGCCTGGGATAGCGCCCCTTCATCTCCTTCTTCACTTCCGGGTAGACGCTGTCCCAGAAGGAGCGCAGGTCCCGGGTGACGGCCAGGGGGCGTCCCGCCGGGGAGAGGAGGTGGATGAGGAGCGGCACGCTCCCCCCGACGACCCGGGGGGTCTCGGCCAGGCCGAAGAGTTCCTGCAGCTTGCAGGCGAGTACCGGCCCCCCCTCGGCGGCATAGTCGAGGCGGATCTGGGAGCCGCTCGGCACCTCCAGCCTCTCGGGGGCAAGGCGCGCCAGATCCCGCTGCCGCTCCCACCCGAGGAACGCCTGCAGGGGCAGAAGGGGATCGACACGCCGCAGAGCGGCAAGGGTCGTCACCCCTCCGAGATGAGGCGCAAGCCACGCCTCGAGGGTTGCCAGCAGCGCGTCATCGGAGAGATCGGGCCAGCCGGTCCGATGGGCCCCCACAACCTCCCCCCGCGCCCGCAACTGCCGGGCCGCCTCGCTCCAGTCGAGCAGAGCGAGCCCCTGACGGCGGATCACGGCGAGCAGGGCCGGAAGAACATCCGCCGCCGTCGCCTTGACGGGGCGCTCCTGCAGGGTCAAAGCGCCGAGCCGGCGCACCTCGCGGACCACCACCCTCCCTGCTCTCTCGTCCCACTCCACCTCCCGCTGCCATGGAAGAGCGCTTCCGAAGAGCTCTTCCACCGCCTCCCTCGACAGGAGGCTGGCGAGATGAATCTCCCCCTCCCCGCCCGGGTTCCCAGCCACCTCGACCGCCACCAGCCACTCTCCTCCCTGGACCGCCGAGCGGGAGGAGAGCCGTCCGCCGTACCCGCCGCTAAAGAAATAGCGACCGGAGCCGGGCTCACGCTCAGAGCCGATGCGGTCGGGAAAAGCCACGGCCAGGAGCCTCCCCACGCTGTCGGGGTCGGCGGCCGGTTCCGCCCCGGAGACACCGAGCTTCTGCCGCCAGTAGCGGGAGGCCCGCGCAGCCGATTCCCCGCCGCGGTGACGGATCAGGGGCAAGCGGTCGAGAAGATCGCTGGCGCTAGCGTGGGCGGGGCGCTCGCCCCCCAGTAGATCGCGCTCTCCGAGCAGGGCGGCGAGGTCTGCGCCGAGACCGGGAGCGCCGTCGTGACGTGCGGCGACGAGGAGCCGGGCAAGGCGGGGATGGGCGGGAAGGATTGCCATCTCCTCCCCCAGGGGGGTGAGGCTCCCCTGTGCGTCCAGGGCACCGAGAAGGCGCAGCAGGGCCCGTGCCCCGGCCAGGTGCCCGGGGGGGGGCGGGTCGAGCCAGGCGAGTTGGTCGGCATCGGCCACACCCCAACGGGCGAGGTCCAGGGCGAGGGGCGCCAAATCCGCGCTGCGCATCTCCGGGGGGGTAAAGGGAAGCAGAGCCCCCTGCACCCCTTCGGTCCAGAGCCGGTAGCAGCTCCCCGGTCCCATCCGCCCGGCCCGACCGGCGCGCTGCTCGGCGCTGGCCCGGGAGATGCGCACCAGCTCCAGGGTGGTCATTCCGCGGGCCGGGTCGAAACGGGGCCGGCGCTCGTAGCCCGCGTCGATAACCACCGAAACCCCTTCAATGGTCAGGCTGGTCTCGGCGATATTGGTGGCGAGCACCACCTTGCGCCTCTTCCCCGGAAGGATCGCCCGCTCCTGCTCGGCAAAGGGGAGATCGCCGTAGAGGGGACGCAGGTCCACCTCCGCAGCGAGATCGGCCAGGGCCGAGGCGCAGCGGCGGATCTCGAAGGCCCCGGGGAGAAAGACCAGCAGATCCCCCGTCGTCTCTCCAAGGGCCCGGCGCACGGCCGGAGGGACAACATCGACCGTCCGCCCCTGCGGCTCCCTGGGAAGGTAGCGGATATCCACGGCAAAGGAGCGGCCGGTGCTGGTGACCAGGGGAGAGTCGCCGAGGAGCCTGGCGACCGGCGCGCCGTCGAGGGTGGCGGACATCACCAGGAGCTTGAGATCCTCCCGCAGCCCGAGCTGGGCATCGCGGCAAAGGGCCAGGGCCAGATCCGAGTTGAGGTTTCGCTCGTGGAACTCGTCGAAAATGACCAGGCCGACCCCGGTGAGTTCGGGATCGGCCTGCAGACGGCGGGTGAGAATCCCCTCCGTGACCACCTCGATGCGGGTGGCGGCCCCGGCCCTTCTCTCATAGCGGATGGTGTAGCCGACGGTGCGACCGACCTCCTCGCCGAGTTGGGCGGACATGAAGCGGGCGGCGTTGGTGGCCGCCAACCGCCTCGGCTCCAGCATGAGGATCGAGCGGCCGCCGAGCCAGGGCTCCCCCAGGAGCGCCAAGGGGACGCGGGTCGTCTTGCCGGCGCCGGGCGGGGCCTGGAGCACCGCTGCGGGATGGGCGGAAAGGGCACGGCGAAGCTCGGGGAGGACGGCGTCGATGGGGAGGGGAAGGAGGTTCAATCGCGGACCTGTGGCTTGAGGGATGGGATGCCTGGGACGAAGGAAAGGGGGACGGGCACCCTGGGGGAGCCCGTCCCTCCGGATTGCCTACTTGCAGTCGCCGATCCGCTTGCCCGCGTAACGGCTGGTCATGGTCATCCCCTCCATGTCGAACCGCATGCTCCCGGCATACTCATTCTCCCCCTTGAATACCATCTCCCCGGAGCCTTTGCCGCCCCCCTCGCCGCTGCAGACGACCTTCCAGGTGACCCGGTTCCCCGATTCCTTGACGTCCGTGATCCGGCATTCTCCTTCCTGCTTCGGCAAAACCTCTTTCTGGTCCTTCAGGTCGTCCTTGGTGTAACACTGCTTCACCTTGGTCGGAGGGGGTTGGAAGGGCATCCCCGGCATCTCCGTGGTGGTGGTAATCTCCCAGAGGCCCGGCTTCATGCCGGTCCCCGCAGCCACCGCGGTCCCCGCGAAACACGCCGCGCCCAGCAGAACGAAACAGACCGCCAACATTTTCATAATGTCTCCTTTGGGTGGATGTCCTGCCTGCTCCTGTGGAGCAAAGGTAGCAGAGGGAACCGGGGTTGACAAACGACAGCAGAAGATCAGGCCGGGAACTCACGGAACCTGGCAACCGCCCGGGGAACCTCCGTCTCGCGGATGTTGCCGAGGGCCAGGCGCAGGTAGGCTTCGAGTCCCGGGCCGAAGACCTCTCCGGGAAGGCAGGCCACGGAGGCCTCCTCCAGCAGGCGCCGGGCGACCTGCCGTCCCGTCCGGCCCGGGAAGGGGTGACGCACCCAGGCGAAGAACCCGCCACCCGCCGCCAGATGAAAAGGGTTTCCGGGGCGGGTGAACTCCCGCCGAAAGCTCTGCTGCCGGCGCTCCATCATGGCGGCGTTGGAGGCGACCCATCCTTCAAGGCGCTGGCAGCCGAAGGCCACGGCATGCTGGGTCACGCAGGGCTGACAGACGGCCATGGTGTCCTGCACCTTGAGGGCGTGCCTGATGAAGGGGGCGGAGGCGAGCAGGGCGCCGGCCCGGTAGCCGGTGAGGGCAAAGGTTTTGCCGAAGGATGCGATCTGGATGAAGTGGTCCCCCCAGGCGGGATCGCCGAAAAGGTCGTGGGGGGCCCCGCCGGGGACGAAGGCGTTGTAGGTTTCGTCGAGGATGAGGGCGATCCTTCGCTCCCGGGCCAGTTCGAAAAGCCGCCGGATGATCGCCGGCGGGATCACAGCCCCGGTGGGGTTGCTCGGGGTGACGAGGAGCATGGCCCGGGTGCGCTCCGTGACGAGGGTGGCGATCCGGTCGGGGTCGGGCAGACCTCCGGAGGCCTCCTCGAAGGGGGCATAGACGGGGCGGATGCCCAGGGCGGTCAGGGCCATGGGATGGTCGAAATAGGCCGGCAGCTGCAGGATGACCTCGTCCCCGGCCCGGCAGAGGACTGTCATGGCCAGCCAGAAAGCCTGGCTCGCCCCAACGGTGAGGCAGATTTCCGCTGGATCGGGAGACCCGCCGTAGCGACGGCCGTACCAGGCGCAGACCGCCTCCCGCGCCTCCGGCATCCCCTCGTCGAGGCTGTAGCGGGCGATACGGGGGTCGTCGAGGACCCCCTTGAGGTGCTCCGTAAGCTCCGGTGCCGGGGCATAGTCGGGAATGGCCTGGCAGAGGTCGACCAGGGGGCGCTCCGGCGGGAAGGCACAGCCGGAAAGCCACTCCTTGACCTCGGAGATGGGGGGGAAATGGACCTGCTCGATCAGGGGGGAGACGGGGAACTTCATCGGTCGACACCCGGGAGTTTGCCAC
Source organism: Desulfuromonadales bacterium (assembly GCA_041598955.1). Taxonomy (GTDB): domain Bacteria; phylum Desulfobacterota; class Desulfuromonadia; order Desulfuromonadales; family JBFHXN01; genus JBFHXN01. Next base: position 7,050 of record JBFHXN010000018.1, read on the forward strand.
AAAGGCATGGAGCAATCATGGTTGCCAATTTGATTCAAGCCCTCCGGATGATCTCCACCAGCAGTTCCGCAACGCGCACCATGTCTGCGACGGCCACCGACTCCTCCACGGTGTGGACGTTGGTCATGCCGGTGCCGAGGATAACCGTCTCGATGCCGTGGGCATTGAAGATATTGGCGTCGGATCCGCCGCCGGCGGCGCGAATCTCGAGTTCCCGGCCCAGGGAGGTGGAAGCCTGCCTCAGCAGTTCGACAATGGATGCGTCGAGGGGAACGGCCATGGCCGGGTAGTCCTCCACCACCTCGGTCCGCACCGAGGCCTGCACCCACTCCCCGTCGATGCGCCGTGCCGATGCGGCGGCCGCCTCGTCGAAGCAGGCCTGCATCTGCCGGGTCTGAAGGGCGAGCCTGGAAGGGTCGTGACTTCGGGCCTCCCCCTCCACCACCACCCGGCGGGGGACGATGTTGGTCGCCTGCCCCCCGGCGATGGTGCCGATGTTGGCGGTGGTCTCGGCGTCGATGCGGCCGAGGGTCATGGTGGCGATGGCCCGGGCCGCCACCTCCACGGCCGAGACCCCTTTCTCCGGCGCGATGCCGGCATGGGCCTCGCGCCCGGTCACCTCGAAGCGCATCTTGTTGGCGGCCGGGGCCCTGTGAATGCAGAGATCGACCCCCGAGGTGTCGAGGGCGAGCCCACGCCTTGCGGAGAGGAGGGAGAAGTCGAGATGCTTGGCGCCGGTCAGGCCGATCTCCTCGCAGACGGTGACCACCACCTCCAGGGGCCCGTGGGGGATGCTCTCCTCCCGCAGCACCTCCAGAGCCTCGAGGATCTCGGCGATCCCCGCCTTGTCGTCCGCCCCGAGGATGGTTTCTCCGGCACTGGTAAAGACCCCGTCCTTCAGTACGGGCACCACCCCCTCGGCCGGCTCGACGGTGTCCATGTGAACCGAGAGCATCAGGGGGGCCGAGGCCTTGCCGCTTCCTTGTAAGCGGGCGATGAGATTGCCGCTCTGGCTCCCCGTGCGGGCGGCGGAGCTGTCGAAAAGCACCTCGGCCCCCAGCTGCCTGAGGCGGTCGGCCAGGTAAAGGGCGATGACCCCCTCGCGGCGGGAGGGGCTGGAGATGGCAGCCAGCCGGGCGAATTCTCCGGCAATCCTTTCCATATCGACCATGGGCTCCTCGCTGTGAGAGAGGGGGAAAAAGGGGGTGAGCGGCCCCCCTCTTTTACCCCACTTTTCCGCCGATGGGAAGAGGACCTTTTTGACCGCTCAAGGTCCGTCAAGACCGTGACTATTTCTGGACAGCCGGGGGGCGTCACTGATAACATAGGCGAGATTACCGCCCGGGCTGCGGGTGGCAGACTCCAACAGGAAGGTTTTTGTCTTGGTGGATTTCGATTACAGGCCCCCCCGCAACGCCCCGGCCCCCCGTCCCCGCCGAAAGGGGAGGATGCTGCTGGTGATCACCCTGCTCGCCGCTTCCGCACTGCTCGCCCTGCTCTTCACCGGGCCCCGTCCTGTTCCCGATTCGGAAGCCCGCCTCTATTCGGGACAGGAGGGAACCCCCGCACCGCCGCCGTTGGAGCCCCGCCGGGAAATCCTCAAGGGGACGGTGCAGCCCGGAGAGACCATCAGCTCCCTGCTCGGCACCTTCCTCACCACCCAGGAGCTGCACCAGCTCACGGAAAAAAGCCGCTCCGTCTACCCCTTCTCCCGCATCTGCGCCGGCCAGCCCTACCAGCTCTGCACCGAAGAGGGGAACCTCGCCAGCTTCGCCTACGACATCGATCGGGAGGAGCGACTCCTCATCCGCCAGGGGGAGGAAGGGTTCGAGATCCTTCGGGAGCCGATCCCCTACACCCGGCAGGTCGCCGTGGTGCAGGGGACCATCACCTCGAGCCTCTTCGAGTCGGTCGCCGAGACGGGAGAGGGCCCGGAGCTGGCCATCGCCCTGGCCGACATCTTTGCCTGGGACATCGACTTTTTGAGGGACATCCGCTCCGGCGACAGCTTCAGGGCCCTGGTGGAGAAGCGCTTCCGCGAGGGAGCGGCCGCCGGCTACGGCCAGGTGCTCGCCGCCGAGTTCACCAACCAGGGGGAAACCTACCGGGCCATCCGATTCCAGGATGGGGACCAGCCCCCCTCCTACTACGACCGGGACGGGAACAACCTGCGCAAGGCCTTCCTCAAGGCTCCCCTCTCCTATTCCCGCATCTCCTCGGGCTTCAGCATGAAGCGCTTCCACCCCGTCACCAAGACCTGGAAGGCCCACCCCGCCATCGACTACGCGGCCCCCACCGGCACCCCCATCAAGGCCGTCGGCGACGGGACCATCGTCACCAGCGGGTACAACGGGAACAACGGCAACCACATCAAGATCCGCCACAACAGCAGCTACGAGACCCTCTACCTGCACATGAGCCGCTTTGCCAAGGGGATGAAGAAGGGGCAGAAGGTCGCCCAGGGACAGGTCATCGGCTATGTCGGCAGCACCGGCCTCGCCACGGGCCCCCATCTCTGCTTCCGGATGTACAGAAACGGCCAGCCCGTCAACCCCTACCGCCTGAAGGTCCCTTCCGCAGCAGCCATTGGCGCGGAGAGCCAGGAGGCCTTCCGTGCTCGGGCGACCGAACTTTTGGCCCGCCTCGACGCCGGGGAAGAGGAGGCGGGAAGTGCGCTGGCCGCGGCTCCTCGCGAAGGCGGCGTGAACTGACCGACCCGAAAGGGACCTTCCATGCCCGACGTTCGCGACCTCCAGGCTCTCCTGCGCTCCCGGCTTCCGATCGTGGTTCTGGAATCCCGTGAGGAGACCCAGGCCATCGAGGCGCTGCGCAAGGCCTCCGAGCCCCTTTCCCTCCCCCTCTTCACCTGGTCCGTCACCGAGGGGCTCCACCGCAGGGAGCAGGGCTACCAGCCCCAGCGGCACAACATCCAGCCGGCGGAGGTTCTCTCCCATATCAAGAGCGCCCGCCAGCCGGGCATCTACCTGCTGCTCGACTTCCATCCCTACCTCGAGGATGCCCGGATCGTGCGGCTCTTCAAAGAGATCGCCCTGGGGGCCGAAGAGAGCCGCCAGACCCTGGTTCTGCTCAGCTACCGCGTTCAGCTCCCCCCGGAGCTCGATCACCTCTCGGCCCGCATCGCCCCGAAGCTGCCCGACGGCGCCCGGTTGACCAGGCTGGTTGCCGAGGTCATCGATCAATGGGCCCGGGATAACGTGGGTCGCCTTCCCCGACTCGAACCGGGGGTCCAGGAGACCCTGGTCCGGAACCTCTCGGGCCTCTCGGCCGGGGAAGCCCGGCGCCTGGCGCGCAAGGCCCTCTACGACGACGGGGCCCTCACCGGCGACGACCTTCCGGGGGTGACCCGGCACAAGTACGAGCTTCTCAACCGCAACGGTGTTCTCTCCCTGGAGCCAGACACGGCCCGCTTCGCCGACGTGGGAGGCCTCGATGGCCTCAAGGAGTGGCTGGCCAAGCGCAAGGCCGCTTTCCAGGGGGAACACGGGGTCCCGGGCCTGCCCGCCCCCAAGGGGATCATGCTTCTGGGGGTCCAGGGGTGCGGCAAGAGCCTGGCGGCAAAGGCCGTCGCGGGAGTCTGGGACGTCCCCCTGCTGCGCCTCGATTTCGGGGCGGCCTACAACAAGTTCCATGGGGAGACGGAGCGCAACATCCGAGAGTCGCTGCAGGCCGCCGACGCCATGGCGCCCTGCGTGCTCTGGATCGACGAAATGGAGAAGGGGGTCTCCACCGGGGATGACGACAGCGGCACCTCCCGGAGGGTCCTCGGCACCCTGCTGACCTGGATGGCCGAACGCCGGGCCAGGGTTTTCTTGGTGGCGACGGCCAACGACATCCAGTCGCTCCCCCCCGAGCTGGTGCGCAAGGGGAGACTCGACGAGATCTTCTTCGTCGACCTTCCCGACTTCACGACGCGCCAGGAGATCTTCGCCATCCATCTCAAACGGCGGGGCCAGAAGCCCGACCTCTTCGACCTCCACGACCTGGCCGAGGCGAGCGCCGGCTTCTCGGGAGCCGAGATCGAACAGGCCGTGGTCGCCGGGCTCTACTCCGTGCTCGGGGGGCAGAAAACCCTCGATACCACCTTGCTGCTGAAGGAGCTGGCCCAAACCCGCTCCCTCTCCGTGGTCATGGCCGAGAGCATCTCCGCCCTGCGCTCCTGGGCCGCCGGACGCACGGTTCCCGCCCACTGAAAATCCGCCTCATCGGCAAGGGACGTCCGAGGAAGGAACGGGGAATAAACGATGGCCCTGAAGCTTGGTGAAATGCTGATGCAGGAGGGGCTCGTCACCCCCGAACAGCTCGAGGAGGCCCTGCGCTATCAGGTCATTTACGGGGGAAAGATCGGCACCAACCTCATCGAGATGGGGCTCGCCGAGGAAGGGGACATCGCTCTCACCCTGAGCCGAAAGCTGCGGGTCCCCTACGTCGACCCCGAGCAGTTGATGAACATCCCCGAGGGGGTCCTGCGCGTGGTCCCCCTGGACATCGTCGAGAAATACAAGGTCATTCCCCTCCGTCTCGACCAGAAAAAGCTTTCCCTGGTGATGGCCGACCCCGGGAACCTGCCGGCCATCGACGAGATCTCCTTCCGCACCGGCTATATCATCCGCCCCCTGGTCACACCCGAGGTCCGGCTCATCCTGGCCCTGGAGAAGTACTACAACATCCAGCGGGAGCTGCGCTACATCCTCGCCCTGGGGAAGATCGCCCCGAAGAAAAAGGGGGCCTCTTCCCCCGATAAACCTGCAGCTCGTCCACCTTCGGCGCAGGAGCAGGCCCTTCGGGAAGCCCTTGCATCGGCTGACCTTTCAGAGATCGACGAGGTTTTGGATCTCGGTGAGGCCGAGCTCATCGAAGAGCTTCCCGATGTAGAGGTGATCGACCGCTTCACCCCCGACGCCGTCTCCCATCAACTCGCCGACGCCAAAGACCGGGACGAGATCGCCGAAGCGCTGGTCGGCTCCCTCTCCCGGAATTTCCCGCGCTGCGCCCTTTTCCTGGTCAAGGGGACCGCGGCAACGGGCTGGAAGGGGCGGTGGCGCGGGAAGGCGGTGGAGGGTTTCGACAGGTTGCAGGTCTCGCTGGAGGATCCCTCGGTCCTCAAGCTGGTGGCCGAGAGCCGCAGCTGTTATCTTGGCCCTCTCCCCGACAACCCGGCCAACGCACAGATACTGAAAGAGACCGGCGGGGGCAAGCCCCAGACAGTCCTCTTCGTTCCCATGATCATGCTCGGCCGGGTGGTCGCCATCCTCTTCGTCGAGGGAGCCCCCGATCTGGGAGAGCGCCTCGTGGAACTGCAGAAGCTGACCGCCAAGGCCGCCATGGCCTTCGATATCCTGATCCTGCGCAGCAAGATCATCATGACCTGAAGGGTTCCGGCTCCGCCCCGGACCTGTCGCCAGAGAGAGAAGACCATGTTCCGTCCTCTCCCCTTTGTTCTTCTGCTTCTTCTGACCTCCGCGGGTTGCGGGGCCGCTCCCCGCGAACCCGATGGACCAGCCACCGACGGGGTACGCGAAGCGGTCTCCCTCGAATTCACCGGCAGGGTCACCTTCGTTCCGCTCGAGGGTGGATTCTTCGGAATCCTCGCCGACGACGGGCGGCGCTTCGACCCGGTGGACCTGCCTCCCCGGTGGAAACGGGACGGAGCGCGGGTCCGGGTCATCGCCCTTCCCCTCACCGGGACCGTCGGCTTCCACATGTGGGGCACCCCCATCCAGGTCCTGGAGGTCGGGGAGCCCTGAATGAACCCCGATCCCTTCACTCCCTTGACAGCCCTGCCCCCCGCGAGGCATTGAAACGATGACCGAAAAGGATACGGACAGGAACCTCTCCCCGGCCACCCGCCACAGGCGCGTCGTCGAGCTCTCCAAACTCGGGCACCGCCTGCTGCGGGAGCAGCGCCTCAAAGAGGCCCGGGAGGCCTTCAACGAGGGGCTGCGCCTCGAGCCGGACAACCCCTACATGCTGACGGGGATGGGCGACCTGCTGCGCCGAGAGCAGCTCCTGGAGGAAGCCGAGGAGTGCTACCGCCGGGTCCTCGCCGCCGACCCGGACAACCTCTTCGCCCTGCGGGGGCTGGGGGACAGCTGCCGCGACCGGGAGGCCCTTTCCGAGGCCCTGGGGCACTGGCGGCACTACCTGAAGCTTCGCCCGGACGACATTTTCGTCCTGACCCGCACCGCCGACGCCCTCAAGGGTCTCGGGCGCAGCGGGGAGTCGGAGGCGGCCTACCGCAAGGCCCTCTCCATCGCCCCCCGGGATCGCTACGCCCTGCTGGGCCTGGCCGACCTGCTGCACAAGACGGGCCGCAACCAGCAGGCCCTCGGTTTCTACGAAAGAGCCCTCGAGCCGGGAGAGGAGGCCGTCCACCTGCTGACCATCGTCGGCAACCTCTACCGCCACCAGGGGGAGCCTGAAAAGGCCAAGTCCTTTTTCGCCCGCGCCCTCCGCCAGGAGCCCGGAAACTCCTACGCCCTCTACGGCCTGGGGGAAGTCTACCGCTGGCTTCGGGAATACGAGAAGACCGTGGAGCTCTGGGAGGAACTCCTGACCCGCAGCCCCGGAACGGTCAACATGCTCAGCCGCCTCGGAGACATCTACCGCAACCTCGGCCGCTTCGACGACGCGGAGCGCGCCTTCGGAGATGCCCTGGCGGAGGGGTACAACCGCTACGCCTGGGCCGGCCTGGCCAAGCTGAGGGTCCTACAGGATCGGTGGCCCGAGGCCCTCGACTGCTACGACCGGATCCTCGAGCAGGAGAAGGAGGACAGCCGCTTCGCCGGAGAGATCGGCACCCTGCTCAACCAGACCGCCGGCCCCGGAGAGGCCGCCCGCTTCTACAGGCAGGTGCTAGCCCGGCAAAAAGACCAGCCCCAGTCCTGCCAGAAGATCCACGCCTTGCTGGCCGCCCTCGGATCTCCCGCCTGAGTCCCCCGGAGCCCGAGCCCCTTGAACTACCTCGTCCACCTCTATCTCTGCGATCCCGCCCCCCTGGTCCGCCTGGGGTCCCTGGCGGGCGACTTCGTCAAAGGCCCCCTGGCAGGGCGATTTACCGACGAGCTGCGCCGGGGGATGGAGATCCACCGCCGCGTCGATCACTTCGCCCAGGGGGCCGCGGACTTTCGCCGCAGCAAGGCCCGCATCGACTCGCGCTTCGGACACGTCCGGGGGGTGCTGATCGACGTCTTCTACGACCACTTTCTCGCCCGCACCTGGGATCGCTACATGCCCCAGCCCCTGGAGACCTTCGCCGCCGAGGTCTATCGGAACCTCGAAAGGCATCTCACCCTCCTCCCAGAGGCTATGCACCCGACCGCCCGGCGGATGATCAGCCAAAACTGGCTCATCTCCTACAGGGACCCTGTCGTCGTTGAGAGGGTTCTCCAGCGGATATCCACCCGGCTGAGCCGCCCCAACCCCCTGGGGCGCGGCGCCGAGGAACTCCACCGCCACTACGAATCTCTTCAGGCTGACTGCGACCGCTTCCTGGCCTCCGCCAGAGCCTTCCTCGACCGCGAAGGGGTTCCCCTCCCCCCGGGCCCAGCCTGACGCAGTCCCCCTCCCCGCCCCCCCCTCTCAACCCATATCCACC
>JBFHXN010000019.1:0-14101 GCA_041598955.1 Desulfuromonadales bacterium
CCCAAGACAAGTGGCCTTCGGAGATGAAAAACCAATCAAGGGCTCAGCACTTCACCGTGCTGAGCCCTTGTCATGAGTGGCTCCAAATCGCTGTATCCATTTCCGACTGGCGGTCTTCGGAGAAATGCTCAACGGATCTCGAACCGGGACGAAAAAAATGGGCTAGCTGCAACAGCTAACCCATTGTTTATTTTTGGTGGAGCTGAGCGGGATCGAACCGCCGACCTACGCGTTGCGAACGCGTCGCTCTCCCAGCTGAGCTACAGCCCCGAAAAACCTCGATACATTAAACAATTCGCCAGGGGTTGTCAACGGAAAGGTGCTCCGGACCCCGGACCGGAAGGCGCACCACGAAGGCCGCTCCCCGGGCGTAATTGAGCACCTCGATCTCCCCCCGGTGCTGCTCCACGATGCGCAGGGAGATCGGCAGCCCCAGGCCCGTTCCGGCCTCCCGGGTGGTGAAGAAGGGGTTGAAGAGATTGCGCATGACCTCGGGAGGGATCCCCCCGCCGCTGTCCCGCACCTCCAGGGCCACGGCCTTCTCCCCCCTCAGGGTGCTGCGGGTGGCCCGCAGCTCGAGCTGCCCCCCTCCGGCCATGGCCTCGCGGGCATTGGCGATGAGGTTGATCAGAACCTGGCGCAACTGCTGGGCGTCCCCCTTGATCTGAGGAAGATCGGCGGCCACCTCCTTGAGCAGGGAAATCCCCGCCCGGGTCAGGGAGGGCTCCTCGAGGGCCAGGGCCTCCTCGATGATCTCCGGCAGGCGGCAGTCGACGAAGCAGAGGAGGTTCTTCTTGGAGAAGGCGAGGATGCTGGTGAGCATCTTCTCCACCCGCTCCACCTCCCTGGCGATGATGGCGGCGTATTCCTGCTCCTTCGTGCCGGCGGGAACGATGCGGACCAGGCGCTGGGCGAAGCCTCCCACCGAGACCAGGGGATTTCTCAGCTCATGGGCCAGGGAAGCCGACATCTCCCCGATGGTGGCCAGCTTCTCCCTCTGGATCAGCCTCTCCTGTGCCTCCCGCAGCTCCTTGTGGGCCGTTTCGAGTCTCTGCAGCAGAAGGGCGTTCTCCAGGGCCTGGCCGGCCTGGTTGGCGAAGAGCTCGAGAAAGCGCAGCCGCTCCCGGGTCATCGGGGAGCCCGAGTCGGGGTTGTCGACCACCAGCACGCCGATGGGGCGGTTCCCTCCTCTCAGGGGGGCGCAGGCGTAGGGGGACATCCCCAGCTTCCCGGCCAGGGCCGCCGCGGCCGGAGGCTGCCCCAGGGGATCCGTCACCAGGACCACCCGGTCGTTCAGAGCGGCTTCGGACATGGCGTTCTGAGCGGGATCGAGGGGGATGCGCTGCCGCCGGACCTGCCGGGAGAAGGGGGCGTTCACCTGGGTCTCCAGGGCGCCGGCGGGAATCCCGGGCCAGTCCCAGGTTTCGTCGCCGACCCGCCGGGGCAGCACAAGCGGGGCCGTCTCCCGGGTGACCCCCAGCATCCCCTGGAGGTTGCCGCTGCGCTCATTGACCATGAAGAGCATGGCCCGGTCGAAGTCCCCCTCTCCGGGGGCGGTCGCCGCCGAGAGGAGCAGGTGCATCAGGTCGTTGATGCGCAGGGTGCTGTGGAGGGCGCGGGAGAGGCCGTAGAGCAGGGAGATCTCCCGGAGGCGGCGCTGGGTGCTGGGCTTGGCCGATTGGCCCGATTTCGGGCGGGACGGGGCCGGGGGCTTGCGCAGCGACTCGGCAAGGCCCGCAACCAGGGGGCCGAGGGGCGCGAGAAGTTCGGGGGAGGGGAGAGGGGAGAGATCGCCGGAGCGGGCCCGGAAGACCAGGACCCCGCACTGCCTCCGGCCGGAGAGGAGGGGAAGAAAAATCTCCTCTCCCTGCTGGATGAAGCGGCTTTCCCGGAGGGCGAGGGCGGCGGGCGAATCGGCGAGGGCGATGTGGCAGGGGGTCGGCCCGGGAGGACCCGGCGCCTGGACCGAGCGGTCGAAGACGCGGCCCCGGGGGGCAAGCAGCAGCAGGGAGACCTGCCGCAGGTCAAGGGAGCGGCGCAGGCAGCGCAACACCCGGGAGATCTTCCGGGGAAGGGACGCCTTGGTGCCGTGGGCGAGACGAACCACCTGGCTGAGGATGACAAAGGGGTCTCGTTCCATGCCTTCTCCGGCCCTGGCCGTGGCCATCCGTCGGGCCAATGAAAAATGCCCAGCTGCTTCGTTGCCTTCATCCCCCCTCAAAAACGTACCATCCTGGGGTACGCCTTATTCGGCCGGGGTTTGGGGCGCCTTGCATCTGGGCATTTTGATCAGCCTGGGAAAGGCCTGTTGTCGGCAGTCTGCTACCCGATCTTCTCCTGGCGCTCCTGCTCGGTTTTGCAATCGATGCAGAGGGTGGTCACCGGCCGGGCGCGCAGCCTGGCGCCGCCGATCTCCTCTTCACAGCTCTCGCAGACGCCGAAGGTCCCCTCGTCGATACGGTCGAGGGCTTCGCGGATCTTGCTGATCAGCTTGCGCTCCCGGTCCCGGATGCGCAGCTCGAAGTTGCGGTCCGACTCCAGGGAGGCACGGTCGGTCGGATCGGGAAAGTTGATCTTCTCATCGCTCATCTCGGCCACGGTCTTTCCGGCCTCGCGAACCAGTTCATCGAGCTGCCCCTGGAGGAGGCGGCGGAATTCTTCGATCGTTTCCTTGTCCATGGAATCACTCCCTTGCCAGGTCTGGAATTAGGTCAAATTAAATGAATTGACCTTTTAAGTCAACCGAAATGCCCTCGGGGTCAGCCCCGGGGCCCCACCTGGAGAAAGAGGATGAAGGCCACCAGGGCCACGGCGAGCCAGCAGGAGACGATGTCGGAGCTCTTCATCGGCACCTTTGCGCCGGTCTGCCTCAGCTCCTCGGTCACCACCTCCGCCGGCGCCCGGTCAATAACCGCCATGACCAGGTCCGGGAACCCCCCGTAGGCGTTGGAGAGAATCATGAAGTGCTCTTCTGTGGACAGGGTCAGAAAGGCCCGCTTGCGAACCTGCACCAGGTCGAGAGCGGTCAGTTCGCCGAAGGGGATGTGCCGCGTGCGCAGCAGCTTGCGCACCGTCACCCCCTCGGGCCCCACCTCGGCCTTGCGGAAAAAACTCTCGACGAAAAGCAGGACCACCGGAAGGATGAGGCATCCGAGGATGACGGCTTTGCCCACCTCTCCCCCCTTCATCAGGGTGACGGCCAGCAGGGCGAAGAGCAGCAGCACCAGAATCCCCAGGGGGAGCAGGAAGAGGCGGCGGATGACGAACTCTTTGGTGGTGTCCATGGGGATCTCCTTATTCGGGCCGCAGGAAGGGGCCGCTCTTGCCGCCGCGCTTCTCCACCAGGCGGATCTCGCCGATGACCATCCCCTTGTCGACGGCCTTGCACATGTCGTAGATGGTCAGGGCGGCTACGGAGACGGCGGTGAGGGCCTCCATCTCCACCCCTGTCTGGCCGGTCACCTTGACCCGCGCCTCGATCTCCACCCGCCCCGATTGGGGCTCGGGAGTGAACTCGACCCCGATGCCCGAGAGGAGCAGGGGGTGGCAGAGGGGGATCAGCTCGGGGGTCTTCTTGGCCGCCATGATGCCGGCCAGCCGGGCCACGGCGAAGACGTCCCCCTTCTCCAGGCTGCGATCGAGGATGCGCCCCAGGGTCGCGGGCAGCATCCGCACTTCCCCCCGGGCCACGGCCACCCGGGCCGTGGGGGCTTTCTCCCCCACCTCGACCATCACGGCCTTCCCCTCGGCATCGAAATGGGTCAGCTTGTCGGACATTTCATTACCCCCTTGGGTCAGGAGTCAGAAGACTGAAGAAGATACTCGACCCGCCTGCGATTGCAACCCCTCTTCCTCCCCGTCGTCCGATCCCCGGTCAATCGAAGAGCCCGTCCAGGGCCTCGGCGGCGCTGCGCACGGCGATGAGTTCCATGCCGGGGGGCGCCTCGAGATTCTTGAGGTTGCCCGCCGGCAGCAGGCAGCGCTCGAAACCGAGCCGGGCCGCCTCGCGCACCCGCAGCTCCGGCCGGGAGACGGCCCGGACCTCCCCGGCCAGACCGACCTCACCGAAGAGGATGGTGCGCTGGGCGACGGGGCGGTTGAGGTGACTCGAGGCCAGGGCGGCCACCACCCCGAGATCGACGGCCGGCTCGTCGAGCCGCACCCCTCCGGCGACATTGAGAAAGATGTCCTGGGCGAGAAGGGAGAGCCCGACCTTCTTCTCCAGCACCGCCACCAGCAGGGCGACGCGATTGTGATCGAATCCGATGGCGGTGCGCCGGGGGGTGCCGAAGGAGGACCCTCCGACCAGGGCCTGGAGTTCGACGAGGATGGGGCGGCTCCCCTCCAGGGAGGGAACGACCACGCTCCCCGCGGCCCCCTCGGGGCGCTCGGCGAGAAAGAGCTCGGACGGGTTGGTCACCTCGGCCAGGCCCCCCTCCTTCATTTCAAAGACGCCGATCTCGTTGGTGGAGCCGAAGCGGTTCTTCACCGCCCGCAGGATGCGGTAGGGGTGACCCGCGTCCCCCTCGAAATAGAGGACCGTGTCGACCATGTGTTCGAGCATGCGAGGCCCGGCGATGGCCCCGTCCTTGGTGACGTGACCCACCAGGAAGGTGGGGATCCCCTCCCCCTTGGCGAGGCGCATCAGGCGTCCGGCGCATTCCCGCACCTGCGAGACGGAGCCCGGCGCCGAATCGAGGGCGGAGGTGAAAATGGTCTGGATGGAGTCGATGACCAGAAAGGAGGGGCTGAGCTCCCGGACCCGGTCGAGAATCGTCTCCAGGGAGGTCTCGGGGAGGAGAAAGAGGCTCTTGGCGGAGACCCCCAGGCGCTCCCCCCGCAGCTTGACCTGGCGGGCCGACTCCTCGGCCGTCACGTAGAGGGCCGGGCCGGCCTGGGCCAGGCGGGCCACGGCCTGCAGCAGCAGGGTCGACTTGCCGATGCCCGGATCCCCCCCGATCAGCACCAGGGAGCCGGGGACGACCCCTCCCCCCAGCACCCGGTCGAACTCGGCCAGGCCGCAGCGCAGGCGGTCCTCCTCGGAGGCCGCCACCTCGGAGAAGGGAAGGGGGGGGGGCCCCGCCGGCGGAGCCGGACGTCCCCCGGCGCGGCGGGCGGGAACCCGCTCCTCCACCAGGGTGTCCCACTGGTTGCAGTCGGGGCAGCGCCCCAACCACTTGGGGCTCTGGTAGCCGCACTGCTGGCAGGTATAGATCGATTTTTCCTTCAAGGGATCTCCCGGGGAGAAAAAGTTTCCTATTCTAGGCCGGGGACCGGGGGGAGTCAACCGCCGCCGGAGAGGCCGGGACACAAAAGCGTGGACAGGGGAAAGAGACCGTTGTATCTAGGAGACCACCCCTTTTGCCATGGCCGCCATGCCCTCGCTCTCCTTCATCGCCGCCTTCGCCGCGACCCTGCTCCTGCTGCTTGTCGTCGCAGCCGGCCGCAGAAGTGCGGGCAGCGCCGCCGACTTCACCCTGGCCGGCCGCACCGCGGGGAGCTGGCAGGTCGGCGGGGCGGTCATGGGGACCCTCGTCGGCGGCGCCTCCACCATCGGCACCGCCCAGATGGCCTTTCTCTTCGGCCTCTCCGCCTGGTGGTTCACCCTCGGCGCCGGCCTGGCCTGCCTGCTTCTCGGCCTGCTGATGGCCGCCCCCCTTCGGGATGGGGAGGTGACCACCATCCCCGAGCTCCTCGGCCGCCGCCATGGAGAGGGGGCCCGGGTCGCGGCGAGCCTCTTTTCGGCCCTGGGCATGTTTTTGCACATCGTCGCCCAACTCCTGGCGGCCGGCTCCCTGCTCTCCAGCCTCTTCGGACTCACCCCCGTGCCGGCCGCCCTCTGCTCCGCCGCCCTGGTCCTGCTGGTCATCCAGGGACGCGGGATGGGGGGCGCAGGGGCCGTGGGGCTGCTCAAACTGCTCTTGCTCTACCTCACCCTTGCGGCCGCAGGAGGGATGGCCTTCCTCCGGCTCGGCGGCTTCGCCGGGATGAGGGAGGCCTTTCCCCCCTTCCCCTGGTTCAGCCTCTTCGGCTACGGCGTCGGAAGTGGGCTCTCCGACCTGGTTTCGATGTTGATCGGTGTCCTCTCCACCCAGACCTACCTCCAGGCCCTCTTCGCCGCCCGGGACCGCCGGGCCGCCCGGGGCGGCGCCCTGCTCTCGGCCCTGCTCATCCCTCCGCTGGGGCTCTTCGGCATCGCCGTGGGTCTCTTCATGCGCCGCAGTCAACCCGACCTGGACAGCGTTCAGGCCCTGCCGGCCTTTCTCCTGGCCCACTTTCCCGCGCCCCTGGCCGGCGTCGCCTTCGCCACCCTGCTGCTGGCCGCCGTCGTCACCGCCTCGGGGCTGGCCCTGGGGACCGGGACCACGCTGCAGGTCGACATCCTCGCCCGCTGGTGGCGGGGGGGATCCGAACTGCGCCGCCTGCGCCTGGTCACCACGGGGGTGATCGCACTGGCCCTGACCCTGCTTCTGGCCAATCCCGGCTCGGCCATCCTCTCCTGGAGCTTCCTCTCCATGGGGCTGCGGGGCGCCACCCTCGCCCTTCCCCTGCTGGGCGCCCTCTATCTGAAAGAGAAAACCCCGGCCCGCGCCGGCGCCCTCGCCATCGTCGCAGCCCCCCTCGCCGTGCTCGCCTCGGGGCTCTCGGGCTGGCCCGCCATCCCCCCCCTCTTTACCGGCCTGGGTGTCGCCGCGGCCCTGCTGCTGGCGGGGCTGCTCCTTGAAAAACCGAAGGGGACCCTTCGACCCCCTTCCCCTGGGCCCCCCTTGCACTGAGGGGTCAAAAACCGTATCATGGGAATTCTGACCAATGAGGTGATCTTTGCCCGGCTTGACCCTTAAATACGGACCCGGCGGGTTTCCCTGCCACCTCCCCGAAGCCGCGCTCCTGACCGCGACCCTCCCGGAGACGCCTCCCGACCCGGCCGCCCTGGTGCGAAGGGCCCTCGCCACCCCCATCGGCTCCCCCCCCCTGGAGGAGATCATCCGCCCCGGGGAGCGGGTGCTCATCGTCACCTCCGACATCACCCGCTACACCGGCAGCGAGCACTACCTCCCCCTGCTGGTCGACGAACTCTGCCGCCTGGGGATTGCCGAGAGCGACATCGAGGTATTGGTCGCCCTCGGCATTCACCGCCCCCAGACCGAGAGGGAGCACCGCAAGATCCTGGGACCCCTCTTCGGCCGGGTCCGGGTCACCGATCACGACTGCGACAACCCCGCCGAACTGGTCACCGTCGGAACCACCTCGGGGGGGATGCCCGTCGCCGTCAACCGCCGGCTGGTCGAGGCCGACCGAGTCATCGTCACCGGCACGGCAGGTTTTCACTACTTCGCCGGCTTCGGCGGGGGGCGCAAGGGACTCGTCCCCGGGGTGGCGGGGCGGCAGACCTGCCTGGCCACCCACTTCGCCGTCTTCAACCCGCCGGAGATCGGTGGAAAAGACCCCCGGGCCGTCACCGGGGTACTCGAGGGCAACCCGGTGCACGGGGCCATCCTCGAGGCGGCGCGCATGGTGCGCTGCGACTTTCTGCTCAACACCGTGCTCGCCCCCGACAAGGGGCTGCTGGCCGTCTTCTGCGGGGGGCTGGAAGAGGCCCACCTCGCCGCCTGCGGTCTGGTGACGAAGCTCTACGCCGTCCCCCTGGAAGAGCCGGCCGACCTGGCCGTCATCTCCTGCGGCGGAGCGCCCAAGGACATCAACTTCATCCAGGCCCACAAGGCCCTTGACTACGGGGTGCGGGCCCTGCGCACCGGAGGGACGGCGATCCTACTCGCCGCCTGTCCCGACGGCTTCGGCAACGCCACCTTCTTCGACTGGTTCCGCCACCGCGACCTGCCCGGATTCGAGGGGGCCCTGAGGCGGAACTACGAGATCAACGGCCAGACGGCCTACGCCACTCTCGCCAAGGCGCAGCGGTTCCGGGTGATCCTGGTCAGCGACCTGGGAGAGGCGGAGACCGCCGGCATGGGGATGGAAAAGGCCGCCGACCTTGACAGCGCCCTGCGGATGGCCTATGAAAAGCTGCCGGCCCACACGCGCACCGTCGTCATCCCCGACGGCGGCACCGTGCTGCCGGTAATCCGGTGACCTCTTCACAATCGACTCTCGCAAGGAATGATCATGCTCGAGCCCCGCATCATCCGAATCCTCAAGGACATCGTCGGCCCTGAGAACGTCTCCACCGAAAAGGCCGACCTCATCTGTCATTCCTACGACGCGACCCAGCAGCGGTTTCTCCCGGATGTCGTCGTCCACCCGGAGAAGGCCGGGGAGATCAGCCTGGTCCTCAAACTGGCCAACGCCGAGAAGATCCCCGTCTTCCCCCGAGGCGCCGGAAGCGGTTTTTCCGGGGGCTCCCTGCCGACCCGGGGGGGGATCGTGCTGACCACCGAGCGGATGGCCCGCATCCTCGACATCGACAGCGAAAACCTGGTGGCCACGGTGGAGCCGGGAGTGGTGACGGAAGTCTTCCAGAAGGCGGTGGAGAAGGTGGGCCTCTTCTACCCCCCCGACCCGGCCTCCCTCAAGTTCTCGACCCTGGGGGGGAACGTCGCCGAGTGCGCCGGCGGGCCTCGCTGCGTCAAGTACGGGGTCACCAAGGACTACATCCTCGGGCTGGAGTTGGTCACCCCCCTGGGGGACATCATCACCACGGGCGGTCCGACCATGAAGGGGGTCGTCGGCTACGACCTGACCAAGCTCCTGTGCGGCTCCGAGGGGACCCTCGGCATCATCACGAAGATCGTCATCAAGCTCCTCCCCCTCCCCGAGGCGAAAAAGACCATGCTGGTCCTCTTCGATTCCATCGACGGGGCGGCCAGGAGCGTCTCGGCCATCATCGGCAACAAGATCATCCCCACCACCCTCGAGTTCATGGACGGCCGCACCCTCGACTGCGTCCGGGAGGCCACGGGTCTGAAGGTTCCCGACGCCGCCCGGGCGGTACTCATCATCGAGGTCGACGGCGACCGGGAGTTCCTCGACAAGCAGGTCGCCCGCATCCGCGCCATCATCGAGCCCCTCGGCGTGGTCGAAGTGCGCACCGCCGAAACCGCCGAGGAGAGCGAGGCCCTCTGGCAGATCCGCCGCTCCGTCTCGGCCTCCCTGCGCAAGGTCAACCCCGACAAGTTCAACGAGGACATATGCGTCCCCCGCTCCAAGGTCCCCGAGATGATCCGGCGCATCGACGCCCTTTCCGACCGCTACGGCATCCCCATCGTCAACTTCGGGCACGCCGGCGACGGCAACATTCACGTCAACATCATGATCGACAAGAAGGTGCCGGGGGAGCTGCAGAAGGCCGAGAAGGCCATCGAGGAGGTCTTCAAACACGCCCTGGAGCTGGGCGGGACCATGAGCGGCGAGCACGGGGTCGGCATCGCCAAGGCCCCCTACATCCCCCTGGAGATCACCGAGAAGACCGCCGACTACATGAAGAGCCTCAAGAAGGCCCTCGACCCCAACAACATCCTCAACCCGGGGAAGATTTTCCTCGACAACTGACCGGACACTATTGGCCACAGGACCACGGAGACACAGAGGAGAGTCCCAAAAAGGCTACGTCTTACAGGCCCTACCCTCTGATCTGGCTTTTGCTTTCTCCGTGCCTCCGTGTCTCGAGTGAGCGCAGCGAACGGGTGGCAACGACTTTATGACCAAGATGAAAAAACTCGAAGACTACCGTGAAGAGATCGAGCAGTGCGTCAAGTGCGGCGCCTGCCGGGCCCATTGCCCCGTCTTCGGCGCCGAGCGCCGGGAGGGGCGCGTGGCCCGGGGGAAGGTGGCCCTCGCCCAGGCCCTGCTCGACGGGGAGGTCGATCTCGAGAAGAAGGTCATGGAGGACCTCTCCCAGTGCCTGCTCTGCGGCAGCTGCTGGGCCCAGTGCCCCAACAAGGTGCCGACGGAGGAGATCGTCGCCGCGGCGCGGCGGCGCATCGCCGAGCAGAAGGGGCTCTCCACCTTCGGCAAGGGGGTCGCCGCGGTCCTCGGCCGGCCGAAACTGATGAACGCCCTGGCCAAGACCGGCGGGAAGCTCTCGGCCCTTCTCTTCCGGAAACTGCCGGAGAACAGCGGCCTGCGCCTGCGCTTTCCGGCCCCCTACCTCGACGCCGACCGCACCCTCCCCCCCATCGCCGCCACCCCCTTCCGGGAAGCGGTGCCGGAGGTCATCGAGGGAGAGGCGGGGCGGCCGACGGTCGCCTTCTTCACCGGATGCGGCATCAACTACATGTACCCGGCCATCGGCGAGGCCTTCCTGCGGGCCCTCAAGTTCCTCGGCGTCACCGTGATCATCCCCAAGGACCAGGCCTGCTGCGGGCTGCCGGCGGTGAGCGCCGGCGCCGGCGGAACCGTCGAGGCCCTGGCGGAGCAGAACCTCGCGGCCCTCACCCGCCGGCCCGTCGACTACGTGGTCACCGCCTGCGCCTCCTGCAACGCCGGCATCGGCAAAGTCTACGCCGACCTGGGGGAGGAGTACGCAGCCCTCTCCAAAAAGACCCGGGACATCTTCGTCTTTCTGGTCGAGCAGGGGCTGCCGGAGAAGCTCGCCGCCCTGCCGCGCCCCGAGAAGCGCACCCGGGTCACCTACCACGACCCCTGCCACCTGCGCACCCGCGGCATCACCAAAGAGCCCCGGGCCATCCTCAAGGCCCTGCCCCAGGTCGACTACGTGGAGATGGCCGAGGCCGGCACCTGCTGCGGGCTGGGAGGGACCTACTCGGTCTACCATTACGAGACGGCCAAGAAGATCGGCGCCAAGAAGGCCGGCCACATCGCCGCGAGCGGAGCCTCCCTGGTCGCCACCGACTGCCCCGGCTGCATCATGCAGCTCCAGGACAGCCTCAACCACGCCGAGGTCCGGGCCAGGGCCGTGCACATTCTCGAGCTCCTCGCCGAAGCCCTTCCATGAAGGGCTGATGAAAAACACCCGTCTGCTTCGTTCCCCTTGATCTCGTCGCTGCGACGTAGCTTCCGCTACGCCTCACTCCTCGATCGGCGGACGCCTTGCATCCAGGTATTTTTGATCAGCCCCAAAAAGGCGCCCTTTTTTCCCCTCCATCTCCTGAGCCCCTGATTCAATCCACCGCACACGCAAAAAGGGCGCGACCCCCTTGGGGATCGCGCCCTTTCGTATTTCGCAAATGGGACGGGAATTTTTCAGCCGGCCATCTTGAGCCGCATCCCGGCCAGGGCCCGGGTGAGTTGGTCGGGGCAGCTGGTGCCGGCCCGGCACTCGATCCCCTGCAGGCGGGCGATGATCTCCTCGACGGGCATCCCCTTGACCAGGGCCGAAACCCCCTGCCCGTTGCCGAAGCAGCCGCCGATAAACCGAACCTCGCGGACGATGTCCCCCTCCAGCTCGATATCGATGAAACGGGCGCAGGTCCCGTGTGTGGTGTAGGTGGTCTTCATGCGGTCATCCCCTCCTGTTGCGATCGGTACCCCATGGGCGACTCTATATAACACTTGCAATAACTGCGGTCAACATATATATTTGCTTTTCAATATATCTATTATTCTGTTTTTAGCCCCCGCCACCCCCGGAATCCCATGTCGAAACCTGCACCGGCCCTTGAGCACTGCATGGTCTGTGCGGCCCCCCTCCAGTACGGAGAGGCCGTCCGTGCCGTTCGCTGCCACTGCTGCGGAACCCTCGGCGAGGCCCTGATCGCCTGTCCCGAGGGGCACTACATCTGCGACGGCTGCCACGGCGCCGAGACGATGGAGCTCCTCCCCCGCCTCGCCGGCCAGGTGCGCCGCAGCTCTCCCGAGGAGATTCTCGAGGAGCTGCTCGCTCTCCCCCGGCTCCCCATGCACGGCACCGAACACCACCCCATGGCCGGACTCGCCCTGCTGATCGCGGCCCGCAAGGGGGGACGGGAACTCTCCGAGGGGTGGATGGCCGAGATGTTGCGCCGGGCCCTTCAGGTGCCGGGAGGGTCCTGCGGCTACCTGGGCGCCTGCGGCGCCGGAGTTTCCGTGGGGGTGGCTGTGAGCCTTCTCGCCGGAGCCACTCCCGTCAAGGGCCCCCAGAGGGGTCTCGCCAACCGCGCCACGGCCCGGGCCCTGGCAGGCCTGGGGGACGACCACCCCCGCTGCTGCAAGCGGGCCCTTCGACGGGCCGTTTCCGAAGGCCGTCATTTCCTGGCCACGGAGATGGGGCTGGCGCTTCCGGCCCCGGCCGGTCCAATCCGCTGCCGGGATATCCACCGAAACCGGGAGTGCCCCGGCGCCGCCTGCCCCTATTGTCCCGGAGACGATGCGTGATCGACGGCCCCCTCCCCAGCAAGGAAGCCCGCCTGCTCAAGGCCCTCGGCCATCCGGTCCGGCTGCGCATCGCCATCGACCTGCTCTCCCGGGAGAGCTGCGTGGGTGAGATCTGGTCCGTCCATGGCATCGCCCAGGCCGAGGCCTCCCGTCATCTGGCCCTTCTGCGCAAAGTGAAGGCCGTGCGCTGTGTGCGCAACGGCCGTCAGATCTGCTATCGCCTCGAAGATGGCCTGGTGCGTCGCCTGGTCAGGGCCCTGGCGTCACCTGTCGATTGACCCCGTCCACCAGCCGCCTCATCTGGCCGGTCAGCTCCTCCAGCTCACCCACCTCGGACGAGAGGACCTGGGCCTTCTCCACATTCCCCTGAAGCCGCTCCTGGGAGCCGTGGAAGTGGGCCACCACCTGCTCGGCGACCCCCATCAGGTAGCGCGTGGCGGCGCTGACCGCCTGGGCCTGGCTCTCGCGCTCCTCCAGACCCTGGTCGAAGGAGGAGTTGGCCTTCACCTGCTCCTCCATCCCCCGGGCGATCCGGTCAGCAGCGGCCTTCATCTCCTCCACCCCCTCCTGGATCCGGTAGACCCCCGTCTCCTGCTCCTTCATGGCCCGCACGATCGACTGGACGGCGCGCAGGGAGCGGCCCGCCTCCTCGAGCTGTCCCCGGGCCCTCCCCCCTTCCCTCTCGGTGAGGCGGGCGATCTCCCGGGACGCCTCGGCGGCCTCTCCCGAACTGCCGACAATTTTCCGCAGGGCCTCCCCCGTCGACTCGAAAATGCGGCGCCCCTCGACGATGCGCCGGACGGTTGCCTCGACGGCCCCCGTCACCTGCCGGGTCTCGTGGCCGATGGCCTGGATGATCTTGTGGATGTCCCCCGCGCTGGCGGCGGTGCGATCGGCGAGATCCCGGATCTCGTCGGCCACCACCGAGAACCCCTTCCCCTCCTCCCCGGCCTGGGCTGCGATGATCGCCGCGTTGAAGGCGAGCAGCTCCGTATCCGAGACCAGATCCTTGATCACCGCGACGATGGTTTCCACCTCCCCCGTCTGCCGTGAGAGCCTCTCCATGGCCTGGGAGGCCTTGCGGCTCTCCGTCTCGATGCGCTCCATCTCCGCCATGGAACTCTTCACCACCGTCAGCCCCCGCTCGGCGTCCTCCCGCACGGCACCGGAAGCCTTGCTTCCCGCATCGGCCCCCTTGCGCATCTTTTCCAGGGCCTCGCCGATGGTGTCGAGGTCCTGGGCGGCCCCTTCCACCGAGCGTCCCACCTCGCTCGCCTGGGCCGCCACCTCCCGGACGCTGGCCGCCATCTCCTCCACCGCCGAGGTCGTCTCGAGAAACTTGCTGGTGGAGTGGTCCATGGCGCCCGCCATCTCCTCAAGGGAAGCGGAGAGCTCCCGGGAGAGGGCCGCCTCGTCCTGGGTCCGGTCTGCCAGAAGGGCCATCTTGGACATGACCTCCCGGAATTTCTCCTCCATGCCGGCCACGACCTCCCGGAATTCGGTGGCCGCCGCAAGCCCCACCCGGGCCCGCTCCGCCAGGTAGTTCGCTCCCTGGGTGAGCTTGGCGTGATGGGGCAGGAGCAGATCCACCGTGACCAGGATGGTCTTGACCAGGTCCTCGACCTTGGCCACGGCCACTTCCACCTCCCCCACCATCCCCTCGACGGTTTCGGCCCTGGAACCGGTCTCCCTCCCCGTCAAGGACCGGAGGAGGGACATCTGGAGATCGAGCTGCCTCTTCAGGGTCCCCCGGACGAAGAGAAAGGAGGCGGCGCCCACTCCGAAGCCGACCCCCAGGCAAAGAAACACGAAGGAGGGCCGACCGGCGGGG
>JBFHXN010000020.1:0-13996 GCA_041598955.1 Desulfuromonadales bacterium
AACATCGAGCTGGAGCGGCAGGGGTTCGGCGAGGCCCGCCGTCTCTATGAGAGGGTCCTCTCCCTCGACAAGAAGCCTCGCGGTGCCGCCTTGAACCTGGTGGTCGCAGAGCAGGGGCTGGCCGCGCAGCTGGTCGCCGAAGGAAGGGAGCTCTTTCGCAAGGGGGAGTTTGCGGCCGCGGCGGAAACCCTGACCACCGCCCAGGCCATCAACCCGGCCGACGCCGTCGGACGGGCCTACCTTGAAGAGGCCCGACGGGAGCTGGGCAACGAGGCGACCGGTCTGCTCAAGCGTGGCGGCAAGGCCCTGGGAGCGGGGGACGCCAGGTCGGCTCTCGATCTGGCCCGCCGAGCCCTTGTCCTCGACCCTTCGGCAGCGGGGGGGCGCGCCCTGGAAGAGAAGGCACTGGCTGCCCTCTCCGGGGAGATCGGCCGCCTTCTGGCGACCGGCGCGTCCCGGCAGGCCGCCGGGGATTACGGCGCCGCTGAGGAGACATTTGCCCGGGTGCTCCGTCTCGACCCCGAGCGGGCCGAGGCCCTGGAGGGCCGGGAGCGGGCCATCCGGGGACGCCGGGCTGCGGCCGCCAAAGAGGTGGCCCGGGGGGTGGAGGCCCTGGAGCAGGGGAGGTTGCCCGAAGCCCTTGCCTCACTGCGCCGCGGGCAGCAGCTTCATCCCGATTCACCCGAGGCTGCCGCGGGGCTGGCACGGGCCGAGGCCCTGGTGGGCAGCCTCGTGGCCGAGGAGCGCCAGTGGGGGCGCCGGGCCGTCAGCGAAGGACGCCTCGATGCGGCCCGGGAGCATTTCCAGAAGGCGCTCAAGCTCCGTGACGACAAAGACATCCGCCGGGAGCTGGCGGCCCTCGACGGGACCTCGTCCCGCCGGGTCGGGGCCCTGGTCGAGGAGGGGGGAAGGACCCTCTCCGCCCGTGATTATCGCCGGGCCTCCGATCTCTACCGGCAGGCCCTCGCCCTCGACCCCGGGCACCGCGGGGCCCGGCAGGGGCTCGACAAGGCCCAGTCGGCCGCCCGGCAGGCCATCGAGACACTCCTCGTCTCCGCGGACAAGGCCTTCGCGGCCGGGGATACGGGGAGCGGGCTGACCCGGCTGCGGGAGATCCTCGCCATCGATCCGGCCGACTCCAGGGCCCTGGCCGGCCTGGAGGGAGCCCGGTCCCGGGCCGCCGACGAGGCAGCCGGCCTCGTCGCCCAGGGAAACGCAGCCCTGGCCGCCGGCCGGACGGCCGAGGCCGAAAGTCTCCTTCGCCAGGCCCTGGCCATCGACCCCTATCTCCCCGAGGCCCGGGCCGCCCTGGAGAGGCTGAGCCGCCCAGGGGGAAAGAAAACACCCTCGGTCGACCTCGAGCAGCGATACCTGGAGGGGATCTCCCTCTACACACAGGGGCGCTACGAGGCGGCGGTCTCCATCTGGGGAGAAGTCCTGCAGAAGGACCCCGGTCACGAGAAGGCGCGGCGCAACATCGAGAAGGCCCGCCGCAAGCTCGAGCAGATCAAGGAGAGGCAGGGTGGCTGAGGGGATCGGTTTCTTTTCGAGTCTGCGGTTTCGGTTTGCGCTGCTGCTCGCCCTCTTCGGCGGGCTGCTGATGGCCGGAGCCATGACCCTCGTCGAGCAGGGGATCCGGCAGTCGCTGGTCCGGGAGAGTGTCGACAAGGGGCTCGCCGTCGCCCGGGGGGTCGCTTTCAACGTGGAAGACCCCCTGCTCACCGGGGATGACCTCTACCTTTTCTCGTCGGTGGGAAGCGCCGTGCAGACGCCGGGTATCCGCTACGCGCTGATCATCGACGAAACGGGACGCATCAAGGCCGCCGACGACATCTCCCGTGTCGGGGAGTCCTTCGTCCTTCCCCCGACGGCGGTTCCCGTGCGGGAAGGGAAAGACTACCGCGTGGCCCGCGGCGACTTTGAGGGGTTGCCGGTCCTCGACCTTGCCGTCCCCATCGTCGCCGTCGCCGATCCTTCCCTGATGCTGGGGGAGATTCACCTCGGCCTCTCCGAAGAGGTGATCGGAGCCGCGGTCCGCAGCATGCGTCTTCGTCTCTCGTGGCTCACCCTGGCGGCCCTTCTGGTCGGTGCCCTGGCCGCCTATCTGGCCGCAACCCTCTTCGTGCGCCCCGTCAACGCCCTGGTGCGAGGGGTCCGGGCCATCGGCGAGGGGAACCTCGAGCAGCGCATCGATCTCACGGGCAAGGACGAATTCGGTCTGCTGACCCGGGCCTTCAACGAGATGGCCGAGAGCCTGCGGGAAAAGGAGTTCATCAAGAACACCTTCGAGCGCTACGTGAGCAAGCCCCTCGCCCAGCAGATCCTCCTGCACAAGGACCAGCTCCAGCTGGGCGGGGAGGAGAAGGAAGTCACCATCCTCTTCTGCGACATCCGGGGCTTCACACCTTTGGCCGAGCAGCTTTCTCCCCGCCAGGTTGTGGAACTGCTCAACGCTTTCTTCACCCGGATGGTTCAGGTGATCGGCCGGTACGAGGGGATGGTGGACAAGTTTATGGGAGATTCCATCATGACCCTCTTCGGGGCCCCCCTTGCACAGGGGGATGAGCCGATGCGGGCCGTCAGGTGCGCCCTGGAGCTGCGCCAGGCCGTCGCGGCCTTCAACGAGGAGAGGCAGGGGGAGGGGCTGGCGCCCCTGGCCGTCGGCATCGGGATCAACACCGGGATGGTGGTGGCGGGGAACATCGGCTCCCACCAGCGCATGGAGTACACCGTGGTCGGCGACAGCGTCAACGTCGCCTCGCGGCTGGAGGGGATGTCCTCCCCCGGGGAGATCCTGGTCTCGGAGGGAACATTCCGCCAGGTGGAGGGGCGCGTGGAGGCCACTCTCATGCCCCCCATGACCCTCAAGGGAAAGAGCCGCCCGGTGGGGGTCTACCGCATCGAAGGGCTCGCCGCGGACCCTCAGGGCCGCTGATTTCAGGAAACGAGGACGACAGACAGTGAGTATTGCCGGAATCAAGGGAATGAACGACATTCTGCCGGGGGAGGTGGAGGTCTGGCAGCAGCTCGAAGCCAAGGCCCGGGAGGTCTTTGCGGTCTACGGATATGCCGAGATCCGCGTCCCGGTGGTGGAGAAGACCGAGCTCTTCTGCCGCTCCATCGGGGAGACCACCGACATCGTCGAGAAGGAGATGTACACCTTCGAGGACAAGAGCGGAAACTCTCTCACCCTGCGCCCCGAGGGGACCGCGCCGGTGATGCGCTCCTTCATCCAGAACAAGCTCCACAGCCTCGATCCGGTGGCCAAGCTCTACTACATGGGGCCCATGTTCCGCTACGAGCGCCCCCAGAAGGGACGCTACCGGCAGTTCCACCAGATCGGCGCCGAGGTGGTCGGGGTGGACGACCCGCGCATCGACGCGCAGCTTCTCGCCATGCTCTGCCACTTTTTCGAGGAGGCGGACATCAGCGACGTGGAGCTGCAGATCAACTCCCTGGGCTGCCCCGAATGCCGCCCCGCCTATCGACAGGCCCTGACGGCCTATCTGGAGGAGCGCCTGGAGGCGCTCTGCGACGACTGTCGCCGGCGCCTGCGCTCCAACCCCCTGAGGGTTCTCGACTGCAAGGTCTCCGGTTGCCGGGAAGCGACCGCCGCCGCCCCCTCGGTTCTCGACCATCTCTGCGGCGGCTGCGGCGATCACTTCGCCAAGGTCCAGGGGTACCTCGTGGGGCTGGGCCTTTCCTTCGCGGTCAACCCCCGCATGGTGCGGGGCCTCGACTACTACACCAAGACCACCTTCGAGATGGTCACCGGAAGTCTCGGGGCCCAGAACGCCGTGGCCGCCGGGGGGCGCTACGACGGCCTGATCCGGGACCTGGGCGGCCCCCCGCTGCCGGGGATCGGCTTCGCCATGGGGGTCGAGCGCCTGGTCCTGCTCAAGGGGGGGACGGGTTCCGCCGTGGCCCCCGACATCTTTCTGGCCGCCCTCGGCGAGAAGGCCGCCGACGAAGGCTTCCTGATCATGTCCCGCCTGCAGCGCCGGGGGATCCGGGCCGAGATGGACTACCTGGGCAAGAGCCTCAAGGCGCAGATGCGCCGGGCCGACAAGCTGCAGGCCCGCTTCGTGCTGATCCTCGGCGAGGAGGAGCTCTCCCGGGGAACCGCTCCTCTGCGGGTGATGGCGGGGGGGGAGCAGACAGAGGTTTCCCTGGAGGGGCTGGAGGAGTTTCTGGCCGGGCGGCTGCGGGGTCAGGAATGCCCTTGACGCCTTCGGTGGCCGGTGCTTATAATTCTCCGTTCCGCCGGGGAGAGCCCCGGATCTGGACCCAACTATCTAATCTGACGGGAGAACGCGCGTGAACGACGTGCTTGGAGACTGGAAACGGACCCACTACTGCGGTGAGGTTTCGAGCAAGGATATCGGCCGGGAAGTCTGCCTGATGGGGTGGGTGCAGCGCCGACGGGATCACGGCGGCCTCATCTTCATCGACCTGCGGGACCGCGACGGCCTGGTGCAGCTCGCCCTCGACCCCGACCGCGACCCCGAGGCCCACACCAAGGGAGACCGGGTGCGCAGCGAGTTCGTTCTGGCGGTGCGCGGCATCGTCTCCCCCCGGCCGGCCGGTACCGTCAATCCCAAGATGAAGACCGGAGAAGTCGAGGTGGAGGTCAAGGAGCTGCGCATCCTCAATGTCTCCCAGAACCTTCCCTTCATGCTCGACGAGTTTACGGAGGTTGCCGAGAACCTGCGCCTCAAGTACCGCTACCTCGATCTGCGCCGCGGCGCCGTCCAGGGGAACCTGATGCTGCGCCACCGGGTGGCACAGGCTGTGCGCCGCTACCTCGACGGCCAGGGCTTCATCGAGGTGGAAACCCCCTTCCTGACCAAGAGCACCCCCGAGGGGGCCCGGGACTACCTCGTGCCCAGCCGGGTCAACGCCGGAACATTCTACGCCCTGCCCCAGTCGCCTCAGCTCTTCAAGCAGCTGCTCATGGTCTCGGGCTTCG
Source organism: Desulfuromonadales bacterium (assembly GCA_041598955.1). Classification (GTDB taxonomy): domain Bacteria; phylum Desulfobacterota; class Desulfuromonadia; order Desulfuromonadales; family JBFHXN01; genus JBFHXN01. The sequence goes on from JBFHXN010000020.1 coordinate 4,970, forward strand.
ATCGCTATTTCCAGATCGTCAAGTGCTTCCGCGACGAGGACCTGCGGGCCGACCGGCAGCCCGAGTTCACCCAGATCGACTGCGAGATGAGCTTCGTCGACCGCGAGGACATCATGTCGGTGATGGAGGGGCTCATCGCCGAGGTCTTCCGCGTCGCCCTCGACGTGGAGGTTCCCCTTCCGATGCAGCGGATGACCTACGCCGAGGCCCTCAGCCGCTTCGGGGTCGACAATCCCGACCTCCGTTTCGGCCTCGAGCTGGTGGATCTCACCGAGCTGGTCCGGGGCTGCGGGTTCAAGGTCTTCGCCGATGCCGTGGGGGCCGGCGGCCTCGTCAAGGCCCTCAACGCCAAGGGGTGCGGCACCTTCTCCCGCAAGGACATGGACGACCTGACCGACTTCGTCAAGATCTACGGGGCCAAGGGGCTTGCCTACGTGAAGGTCACCGCCGAGGGGTGGCAGTCCCCCATCGCCAAGTTCTTCACCCCCGAGCAGATGGCCGCCATCGATCGCGCCCTGGGAGCGGAGGTCGGGGACCTGCTCCTCTTCGGCGCCGACAGCTACCGGGTGGTCAATGAGTCCCTCGGACGGCTGCGCGGCCACCTCGGGCAGCGCCTCGGCCTGACCAAGAAGGGGGAGTTCCGCTTCACCTGGGTCACCGACTTCCCCCTCCTCGAGTGGGACGGGGAAGCCCGCCGCCATGTCGCGGTCCATCACCCCTTCACCGCTCCCATGGACGAGGACGTTCCCCTGCTCGCCTCCGACCCGGGCAAGGCCCGGGCCAAGGCCTACGATCTGGTGCTCAACGGCTCGGAGATCGGGGGGGGGAGCATCCGTATCCACGACCAGGCGGTGCAGAGCCAGCTCTTCGAGCTGCTCGGCATCGGCACCGAGGAGGCCCGCCAGAAGTTCGGTTTTCTTCTCGACGCCCTCTCCTACGGGGCCCCTCCCCACGGCGGCATCTCCTTCGGCCTCGATCGCCTGGTGATGATCCTCACGGGGGCCGACTCGATCCGCGACGTCATCGCCTTCCCAAAGACCCAGAAGGCGACCTGCCTGATGTCCGAGGCCCCCGGGGTTGTCGACGACAAGCAGTTGCGGGAGCTCTCCATCCGCACCACGGTTCGCCCCAAGGAATGATCCAGTACACTAACCCGCTCCGGCAGGTGTCATGACCCGTAGACTGCTTTTTCCCATAATGGCCCTCGCCCTTTTCGCGGCGGCCTGCTCCACGGCCCCCCAGGAAGAGCTCGCCGCCGCCCGCAGGGCCGTCGCCCAGGCCTACGCCAGCGGCGCTCCCGAGGTGGCCCCGGAGGAGTACCGGGCCGCCACGGAACACCTGGAGGCCGCCGAAGTGCTGATTCAGAAGGGGGAGTATGACCAGGCCAGGCGGCTTCTTCCCCAGGCCGAGTTTCACGCCGGCCAGGCAATTCTCTTGGGCTACGGCGAAGAGCCCCATCCTCCGGTCGGCGGCGACATGCAGGATGGGTCCCCGGAGTTGGGAGGTGCGGCCCGGCCGACCAAGCCCCGGCGCCCGGCCCGCACCGTGCAGCCCAAGACACCTCTGAAGGTTTACGTGGTCCGGGAAGGGGAGACCCTCTGGACCATCGCCGCCCGCCGGGCCGTCTATGGCGAATCCCTTCTCTGGCCCCTGATCTACAAGGCCAACCGCGATCAGATCAAGGACCCGCAGCAGATCTTCCCCAATCAGGTTCTCAACATCCCCCGGGACGTGCCCGAGGAGGAGAAGGAGGCGGCCCGGGAAAAGGCCCGCCGTTCGCGGATATTCCCCCAGGAGACCCTTCCGCGCGGCCCTTCCGAAAAGGTCCAGTAAAAAATCGTTTTGCTTCTTCCCCGCCCCCGGCGCCACACGGTTCCGGGGGCTTGTTTTTTCTTGACAGCTATCGGCCCTTTGTATACTGTATACACATTTTTCAGCCCGCCCCGAACCTGATTCAAGAGATCGAATTTCAGGGTTTTCCGGTGCGGCGAGTTGCGATTCGTTGAAAAACGCAATGCAGGTTCAACCCTGCTGCGCCCCTTTGAGTCGAGAGGTTCCACCGGTTAAAACATTGTTGATGAGGGCGGATGGGATTCGCCTTTATGAGGCCTCTGGCTATTCCGGCATTCCAACCAAGGAGAGACCATGTCAAAAGAAGCAAAGATCATCTGGACCGAAATCGACGAAGCACCCGCGCTGGCGACCTATTCCCTGCTTCCCATCGTTCAGGCCTTCGCCAAGGGGACGGGAGTCGCCGTTGACAAATGGGATATCTCCCTCGCCGGCCGGATCCTCGCCACCTTTCCCGAGAGCCTGACGGAAGGGCAGCGGATCCCCGACTACCTGACCAAGATGGGGGAGCTCTGCCTCACCCCCGATGCCAATATCATCAAGCTGCCGAACATCAGCGCCTCGGTTCCCCAGCTGGCGGAGGCCATCAAGGAGCTCCAGAGCCAGGGCTACAAGCTCCCCGATTACCCTGAGAACCCCAAAAACGACGCCGAAAAGGAAATCCAGGCCCGCTACGCCAAGGTCCTCGGAAGCGCCGTCAACCCGGTGCTGCGCGAGGGCAACTCCGACCGCCGCGCCCCCGTTTCGGTGAAGAACTTCTCCAAGAAGAACCCTCACAAGCTCTCCGCCTGGGCCCCCGGCTCCAAGGCCCATGTCGCTTTCATGAGCGAAGGGGACTTCTACGCCAACGAGAAGTCCGTCACTCTTGAAAACGGCGGCGAGTTCAAGATCGAGTTTGTCGGCAAGGATGGCAAGGCCACGGTGCTCAAGGACAAGCTCAAGGCGGAGAAGGGGGAAATCGTCTCCAGCTCCTTCATAAGCGCCAAGGCCCTGCGTAAGTTCTACGCCGCCCAGATCGAGGACGCCAAGAAGCAGGGGCTGCTGCTCTCCCTGCATCTCAAGGCGACCATGATGAAGGTCTCCGACCCCATTCTCTTCGGTCATGCCGTGGAGGTGTTCTACAAGGAGGTCTTCGAGAAGCACGGAGCGACCCTCAAGGAACTCGGCGTCAACCCCAACATGGGCCTGGGAGATCTCTACAAGAAGATCGAGAAGCTGCCCGCGGCGAAGAAGGCGGAAATCGAAGCCGACATCCAGGCCGTCTATGCCAAGCAGCCGGCCCTTGCCATGGTCGATTCGGACAAGGGGATCACCAACCTGCACGTCCCCAACGACATCATCGTCGACGCCTCCATGCCTGTCGTGGTTCGTGACGGGGGGCAGATGTGGGGTCCTGACGGCAAGCTGCACGAGACCAAGGCCATGATCCCCGACCGCTGCTACGCGACCATGTACCAGGAGATCATCGCCGACTGCCAGAAGCACGGTGCCCTGAATCCCGCCACCATGGGCTCGGTGCCCAACGTCGGCCTCATGGCTCAGAAGGCCGAGGAGTACGGCTCCCATCCGACCACCTTCGAGATCCCCTCCGAGGGGACCGTCCGCGTCGTCGACGCCGGGGGCAAGGCCCTGATGGAGCACAAGGTCGAGGCCGGCGATGTCTGGCGCCTCTACCGGGTCAAGGACATCCCCATCCTGGACTGGGTCAAGCTCGCCGTCCGTCGCGCCCGGGCCACCGGCGCCCACGCCATTTTCTGGCTCGACAAGAAGCGGGCCCACGACGCCCAGTTGATCCTCAAGGTCGAGAAGTACCTCAAGGAGAGCGACACGAAGGGGCTGGAGATCAAGATCCTTCCCCCCGTGGAGGCGATGCGCTACTCCCTGGAGCGGATCCGCAAGGGGCAGGACACCATCTCGGTGACGGGCAACGTCCTGCGCGACTACCTCACCGACCTCTTCCCGATCCTCGAGCTCGGCACCAGCGCCAAGATGCTCTCCGTCGTCCCTCTGCTCAACGGTGGCGGGCTCTTCGAGACGGGGGCCGGCGGCTCCGCCCCCAAGCATGTCCAGCAGTTCCAGAAGGAAGGGTACCTGCGGTGGGATTCCCTCGGGGAGTTCTCTGCCCTGGCCGCCTCCCTGGAGCACCTGGCGGCCGCGTTCAAAAACGAGAAAGCCCAGGTCCTGGCCGAGGCCCTCGATCAGGCGATCGCCAAGTTCCTCGACAACAACAAGTCCCCCGCCCGCAAGGTGGGACAGATCGACAACCGCGGCAGCCACTTCTACCTCGCCCTCTACTGGGCCCAGGCCCTGGCCGGCCAGACCAAGGACAAGGCCCTGCAGGAGCGCTTCGCCAAGGTCGCCAAGCAGCTGGCCGACAATGAGGCGAAGATCAACGAGGAGCTCCTCGGCGCCCAGGGCAAGCCCGTCGACATGGGCGGCTACTACCACCCCAATCCCCAAAAGACGGTCAAGGCCATGCGCCCCAGCCCGACGCTCAACGCAATCATCGACAACATGTAATTCAACACGGTCGGGACGGAGCCTGGCGCTCCGTCCCAATCCTTTTTTCCAACCATGAGGAGAGAGAAAATGGCTAGACCGAAAATCGCATTGATTGGTGGTGGTCAGATCGGCGGCGTGCTGGCTCAGCTCTGCGCCCTGCGCGAGCTCGGCGACGTGGTGCTCTTCGACATCGTCGAGGGTCTGCCCCAGGGCAAGTGCCTCGACATCGCCGAGGCGGCCCCCGTTGACGGCTTCGACGTCAACCTCAAGGGGACCAACGACTACGCCGATATCGCCGGCGCCGCCGTCGTCATTGTGACCGCCGGCCTGCCCCGTAAGCCGGGCATGAGCCGCGACGACCTGATCGAGGTCAACTCCAAGATCATGACCTCGGTCTCCGAGGGGATCAAGAAGCACGCCCCGAATGCCTTCGTCATCGTCATCTCCAATCCCCTCGACGCCATGGTCACTCTCTGCCAGAAGATCACCGGCTTCCCCCACAACCGCGTCATCGGCCAGGCCGGCGTCCTCGACTCGGCCCGCTTCCAGGCCTTCATCGCCTGGGAACTCGGCGTCTCGGTGAAGGACGTCAACGCCATGACCCTGGGCGGCCACGGCGACGACATGGTTCCCCTGGTGCGCTACGCCAGCGTGCAGGGTATCCCCGTCATGGAACTGCTCGAGAAGAAGTACAAAAGCGCCGCCAAGGCCAAGGAAGTCATGGAAGCCATGGTCAAGCGCACCCGCGGCGCCGGCGGCGAAGTGGTGGCCCTGCTCAAGACCGGCAGCGCCTTCTACAGCCCGGCCTCCTCGGCCATGGCCATGGCAGAGTCGATCATCAAGGACCAGAAGCGCGTCCTGCCCACCTGCGTCTACCTCAACGGCGAGTTCGGCGTGAAGGGCTACTACGTCGGTGTGCCGGCAGTGCTCGGCGCCAAGGGCGTTGAGAAAATCCTCGAGTTCAAACTCGACGCCGAGGAGCAGGCGATGATGGACAAGTCCGTCGCCGCCGTGAAGGGCCTGGTCGACAGCCTGAAATAAGCTTGGTCCGGCACCGAAATGGAGATAAGGGCAATGGCGACATTGCCCTTATTTCTATTCTCCGGGATAGCCGGCAAGGGCTTGTGGGGTTTGAATATATTCGGAATAAATAATTAAATAACTTTTTCTGGCGTATACGGGGTCTTTTGTGATAGGGTCTCTGCGGTTTTTCAACCCCTTACGCCCAGAGGGATATTGCCAAGGAATTCAAAGGAGAACGCCGGAATGAGCAGTCCGAGAATCGAAGTGATTGAGAGGTACTGCAAGGGGTGCAGCATCTGCGTCGAGTTCTGCCCCACCAAGGTCCTGGAGATGGAGACTTTCGTCGTCACGGTTGCCAAGCCCGAGGCCTGCATCAAGTGCATGCAGTGCGAGCTTCGCTGCCCCGACTTCGCCATCAAAGTCCACACCGATTAATCTTTTACAGGAGGTCGCTGAAAGTGGCTAAGAAAGTTGCTCTGTTGCAGGGGAACGAAGTCTGCGCCCACGCCGCGGTCTACGCCGGGTGCAATTTCTTCGGCGGATACCCCATCACCCCCTCCACCGAGGTGGCGGAAGTCCTTTCCAACGAACTGCCCAAGGTGGGCGGCAAGTTCATTCAGATGGAAGACGAGATCGCGGCCATGGCTTCGGTTATCGGAGCCGCCCTGACGGGCGCCAAGGCTCTGACCGCCACCTCCGGCCCCGGCGTCTCCCTCAAGCAGGAACTGATCGGCTATGCCTGCATCGCCGAGGTTCCCTGCGTCATCATCAACGTCATGCGCGGTGGCCCCTCCACCGGCATGCCGACGGGTCCCGGCCAGTCCGACGTGCAGCAGGCCAAATGGGGCACCCATGGCGACCACGCAACCATCGCCCTCGTCCCGGCTTCCTGCCAGGAAATCTTTACCGAGACGGTGCGCGCCTTCAACCTCGCCGAGAAATACCGGATGCCGGTGCAGGTGCTCTATGACGAGATCGTCGGTCACATGCGCGAGCGGATCGTCTTCCCCGAACCTGGGGAGCTCGAGGTCATCAACCGCGCGGCCCCCACGGTCCCGCCCGAGAAATACAAGCCCTACGACACCTCTTTCGGCGACGTTCCCCCCCTGGCCGCTTTCGGGTCGGAATACCGCTTCCATGTCACCGGCCTGAACAAGGCCGCCGACGGCTTTCCGACCACCAAGGCCGAACTGGTCGACGCCGAAGAGCGCCGCCAGATCAGCAAGGTCGAAGGGGAGAAGGCCCGGGCCGCCATCGAGAAGAACGAGGAATACCTGGTGGACGATGCCGAAGTGATCATCTTCGCCTACGGCTCCACCAGCCGCTCGGCCCGCTACGCGGTCAACGAGCTGCGGAGCCAGGGTGTCAAGGCCGGCCTCTTCCGGCCCATCACCCTGTGGCCCTTCCCGGAGAAGCGCATCGCCGCGATCTCCAAGAAGGTCAAGGCCATCGTGGTGCCCGAGATGAACCTGGGGCAGATGATCCTCGAGGTCGAGCGTGTCGCCAAGGGCGCCTGCACGGTCGTCGGGGTCAACCGGGTTGACGGCGAGCCCCTCAATCCCGGTCAGATCATGGACAAGGTCAAGGAGGTTAAATAGCAATGGCCTACGATTACGAAAAATCGATCCGCCCCGGCAAGCTCCCCCACATCTGGTGCCCCGGCTGCGGCCACGGCATCGCCATGAAGGGGCTTATCCGGGCCATGGACGCCTGCGGTCTTGAGAAAAACAACACCGCCCTTGTCTCCGGCATCGGCTGCGCCAGCCGTCTTCCCGGCTACATGGATTTCTGCACCCTGCACACGGCCCACGGCCGGGCTGCCGCTTTCGCCACCGGCGTGAAGATGGCCAAGCCCGAGATGACCGTGATCTGCGTCGGCGGCGACGGCGACGGCACCGCCATCGGCGGTAACCACTTCATCCATGCCTGCCGCCGCAATATCGACATGACCTACGTCATTTTCAACAACAGCATCTACGGCATGACGGGGGGGCAGTTCTCCCCCTGTACCCCCACGGGCGCCAAGGCCTCCACCACCCCCTACGGCAACCCGGACCCCACTTTCGACATCAGCAAGCTGGCCATCGGCGCCGGCGCCACCTTCGTGGCCCGGACCACCGCCTTCCACGCCACCCAGATCGACAAGCTGATTGCCGAGGGGATCAAGCACAAGGGGATGTCGGTCATCGAGGTGCTCGACGACTGCCCCACCACCTACGGCCGCCGCAACAAGTTCCGCAGCGTCGTCGACATGATGAAGCGGCTCAAGGAAATCGCCGTGCCGGTTCAGGCCGCCGCCAAGATGACCGCCGAGCAGCTCGAGGGGAAAGTCCTCACCGGCGTCCTCTACAAGGAGGACAAGCCGGAGTACTGTGAACAGTACGCCAAGGTCATCGCCAAGGCGAAGGGCGCCTGATTTTCCAGCGAACAAGGAGAACCGATCCATGGCTAAACGTTATGAAATCAGATTTTCCGGCGCTGGCGGACAGGGGCTGATTACCGCCGGCATCATCCTCGCCGAGGCGGCCTCCATCGTGGAGAGCCAGCACGCCGTCCAGTCCCAGAGCTACGGCCCGGAGGCCCGTGGTGGCGCCTCCAAGTCGGAGGTCATCATCTCCGACGGCCCCATCGACTATCCCAAGGCGACCGTCGTCGACGCCTGCCTGGCGATGACCCAGGAAGCCGCCGACAAGTACGCCAACGGCATCAAGGATGGCGGCGTGCTCCTCCTTGACTCCGACTTCGTCAAGAGGGACCCCAAGGGGAATTTCAAAACCTACAAATTCCCCATCATCCGGACCGCCAAGGAAGAGATCGGCCGGGAGATCGTCGCCAACGTCGTGGCCCTGGGCGCCATGGTTGCCTTGACCGACGTGGTGGCCCGGGAGTCCGGGGAGAAGGCTGTTCTGGCCAAGGTTCCCGAGGCCTTCCTTGAACTCAACAAAAAAGCCTACAACCTTGGCTACGACAAGGTGAAGGAACTGCTCAAGTAACATTTATCGCACAGCTGTTATTGAATAAGGGCCCGGGGCGTTTGCCCCGGGCCCTTTCTTTATTCCATCTTGAGGGTCTTCCGGGTTTTATCATCTCCCGGGTCGTCCAGCAGCTTTGCCCAGGTCGCCTCGAGGGCCTCGGGGAGCAGGCCTGCCTCCTGAAAGAGCAGGCCCCAGCTTCCGCCGGCAGCCCTGGCTTCTTGAAGGATCCGTGCGGGGGGGCGCCCCGTGGCTGCAGAGAGGAGCAGGGAGGCCACTTTCTCCTGCCTGCTGGACTCCGCCGCGGAGAGTGGGTCCCATTGGTCGGCCGGGAGTTTCAGCCTCTGGAGAAGGATTTCGGCGAGGACCAGCCCGGCCAGGGTCTCATCGGGGGCCCCGGCGAGAAGGGCAGCGGTGAGTCTCGGTCCGATCTGCTCGGGGTCGGCTCCTCCCGTGTCAAAGGCCGAGTCCCACTTCCCGGTTTTCTGTCTGGCGGTCAGGAGGTCCGTGGAGGTCCGATTCGATTTCACGGCAAGGTGGAGGGCTATCCAGAGGGCCGGGTCTGGGGTCCCCCAACTGTTATTACTGCTGCGTGCATGTTGCCGCCGACGCCCCGAGTCGGCCGAGATGGAACTGCCTTCGCCCAACGCATCGGCTACTACGGACAGTAAGGGCATAC
>JBFHXN010000021.1:0-13459 GCA_041598955.1 Desulfuromonadales bacterium
AAGGGCGAGATTGGCGTCGACCTCCTCGACGGAGAGCATGCCGACGGCCACGGCGGCCACCCCGGAGAGGCCGCGGACGAAATCGAGGCTGGCCCGGGCCTGACCGATGAGGTTTCCGCCGGCCAGGGCCTTCATGGAGTAGACCCCCTTGCCCGAACGGGCCGCTTCGGCGATGGCCTCGGCCATCTGCTGGGGCGTGCCGTCGAGAATCCCCATGCCGGCGCGGTTGATCAGGGGATGGATCACCTCGACATCGGGCTGGACCGCCGCCTTGCGCACTCCGCAGATGTAATGGGTGGAGAGCCCCAGGTGGGCGATCTTTCCTTCCTCCCGAAGGCGCAGCAACTCCTCGAAGACCGCGGCCCGCTCCACGAAGGGATCGGCCAGCCGAGCCCCGTGGAGATGGACGATGTCGAGGCGCTCCAGGCCCAGTTCCCGGAGGGCCTTTTCGACATGCTGACGGGCCGTGGGGGCGTCCTGGGCGTTGGTCTTGGTGACGATGGACGCCTTGCCCCGGAAACCGGCCAGGGCCTCCCGGATGTAGGGGTAGGTCTGGTAGAGCTCCGCCGTGTCGAGCAGGTCGACACCACCCTCCAGGGCATGGCGGATGACCTTCGCCCCTTCGGGAACGGGCAGCGCGGCCTGCAGGGGACCCAAGGGGAGGGTTCCGAAGACCAGGGGGTGAATGGTCAATCCAGTGCTTCCCAAAACGCTCTTTTCCATGTTATCCTCCCGCACTTTGACGACAGTCATAACAAATGCCCTGGCCGCCGGGCAAGCATTTTCCCGGCCGGCTGGTATACTGCACAGCCGGGAGATCAAAAATGGCCAAGGATTTCAAGGACAAGGTCAGGGAACAGTTCGGCCGCACCGCCGAAGGGTATGTTCGCAGCAAGGGCTTCGCCCAGGGGGACGACTTGGCCGAGGCGGCGGCTCTGCTCAAGCCGACCCCCGAGGACACCCTCCTCGACGTGGCGACCGGCGGCGGGCACACCGCCCTTTATTTTGCACCCCGGGTCCGGCAGGTGGTCGCTTCCGATCTCACCATGCAGATGCTCAAGAAGGCCCAGGAGTACATTAGCGAAGAGGGAGGGGTGGAAAACGTCGTCTTCCGCGAAGCCGATGCCGAAGACCTCCCCTTCCCCGCCGGCTCCTTCACCCTGCTCACCTGCCGCATCGCCCCCCACCACTTCCCCGACGTCCCCCGGGCCCTTTCAGAATTCCACCGGGTGCTGCGCCGGGGGGGGCGGATGGTGATCATCGACACCCTGCTGCCGGAAGACCCCGAGATCGCGGAATTCTATCAGGGGCTCGAAAAACAGAGAGACCCCACCCACGTGCGGGCCTGCACCGAAGCCGAATGGCGGCAGATGGTGGAAGAGGCCGGGTTCACCGTCCACAGCACCAAGGCCTTCCCCAAGACCCACGACTTCCAGGAGTGGGCCCGGCGCTCGGGACTGAGCCGCGAGGGGGTCCAGGCCCTCAACCGGCTGATGATCGAGGCCCCGGCCAAAATCCAGGACTATTTCCACGTGGAGACCTTCGCCGGAGAGGTGGAGAGCTTCACCGACCGCAAGCTCCTCATCTTCGCCTCCCGCCCCGTCAAGAAGTAGACCGGATAGATATCATCGACAACAGCAACCAGGGGAGTCGCCAGAGCGGCTCCTTTTTTCGTTCATGGATCCGACGGGAGAGAGACCGGGAAGGAATCCCCGGTCAGAATATCGTGTCTCCCCCGACTCCAGGGCTGATCAAAAATGCCCGGATGCAAGGCGCCCGCAGATCGAGGAATGAGGCGTACCGAAAGCTGCCTCGCAGCGACGAGATCGAGGGGAACGCAGCAGACGGGCGTTTTTCATCAGCCCGCACCAAAAAAAAGGGGGTGCCCCGAAGAGCACCCCCCATACAATGGAACAGCAAGCGAATCGTTACATCTTGCGGCCGCCGGCGGCAGCCCACTCCTCGAGCATCGCGGTGGTCACCGACTTGGGGCGCTCCAGGGCGTAGCCGAGTCCGCGGTCCCAGGTGATGTTGGCCATGCACCCCAGGGCGCGGCCGACGCCGAAGAGGACGGTGTAGAAGTCCCACTCCTGCACGCCGTAGAACCACTGGATGACGCCGGACTGGGCATCGACGTTCGGCCAGGGGTTCTTGGTCTTGCCGTGCTCGGTGAGAACGCCCGGGGCGGTCTCGAAGATCATGGCGACCAGCTTGAAGAGGGGGTCGTCCTTGAGGCCCGGGGTCTTGAGGCAGAACTCGCGCTGGGTGGAGTAGCGCGGGTCGGTCTTGCGCAGAACGGCGTGGCCGTAGCCGGGGATGACCTGGCCGGCGTTGAGGGTGTCCCACAGGGCCTTGGTCACGTTCTCCTTGGTCGGCTCGGCGCCCCCCAGCTTCTTCTGGAACTCCATGATCCAGCCGAGCACTTCCTGGTTGGCCAGGCCGTGCAGCGGGCCGGCCAGGCCGTTGATGCCGGCCGAGTAGGCGTAGTAGGGATCGGACAGGGCCGAGTGCACCAGGTGGGTGGTGTGGGCCGAGACGTTCCCCGACTCGTGGTCCGAGTGGATGATGAAGTACATGCGGGAGACGTCGTCATAGGGCTTGGGCACGCCCATCATGTGGGCGAAGTTGGCGCCCATGTCGAGCTTGGGATCGATGGCGATCTGCTTGTCGCCCTTGTACTTGTAGCGGTAGATGAAGGCGGCGATGATCGGGATACGGGCGACGATGTCGCTGGCGTCCTCGTAGACGTACTCCCAGGCGGTCATCTTGTTGAACTTGCCCGAGTTGTAGAAGGCGGCGAACTTGGAGTCCTTCTGCAGGGTCAGCAGGGCCACGGAGAGCATCACCATCGGGTGGCTGTCCTTGGGGAGGCCGCGGATGGCGTCGAAGACGTACTTGGGGACATCCTGGCGGGTCTTCCACTCCTTGACCACCCCATCGACCTGGGCCTGGGTCGGCACGTCGCCGGTGAGCAGGAAGTACCAGAAGGCCTCAACGGTGGGGTACTCGGACCCGGGGGCTTTGGGCAGGGCGGCGAAGGTCTCGGGGATGGTCTTGCCGCGGAAGCGGATCCCTTCCATCGGATCGAGGTAAGAGATGTCGGTCACCAGGGAGCGGATGTCACGGGCGCCGCCGATGCACTGGTCGATGGTCACCTCGTCGATCTTCACCTTGCCGAACTCTTTGACGAGCCGGGTGGTGCGGGGACGAAAATCCTCGATCTTCTTCTTCAGGGTCTCCTTCAGGGTCGGCATGTTCTCTCTCCTTTACCAGGATAATGAAATTTGCGGCGGGCCAATTACCCGCCACGACAGGGCACAGACGAGGCATCCGCCGCCGGGGCGGCGTACCGGACTCTAACCCGAACAGAACAGAGAAAAGGCAGGGACTTGCAAAAGCCGGGGGGGATGGCGAATGAGGTATTATTCGCCGTCATTTTCAAAACATGTTTTAACAAACTCAAGTACTCTTTGCAAGCAAATTTTGTATACAGTATCCATTCTCTCCCTCCCCCTCCTTTTCCCCTTTGCACTCCTTGGGGGGGCATGCTAGCATGCATAAAATTTGAGCAGAAACCTCCCTTGACTATGAATATCGGCAAACTCCAACTCGCCAACAATCTCATTCTCGCCCCCATGGCCGGGATCACCGACCTCCCCTACCGGAGGCTGATGAAGCGCTTCGGGGCGGGGCTGGTCTTCTCCGAAATGGTCAGCGCCAACGGCCTGCTCCATGCCGGGCGCAAGACCCGGGAGCTGCTGCGCTCCCATGCCGAGGAGCGCCCCCTGGGGGTGCAGCTCTTCGGTTCCGACCCCGACATTCTCGGCCGTACGGCCCGGATGGTGGAGGAGGACGGGGAACTGCTCGACCTCAACCTCGGCTGCCCCGTCAACAAGGTGGTCCGCTCCGGGGCCGGCAGCGCCCTGCTGCGGGACCCCGCCCGGGTCGGCCGCATGGTGGCGGCGGTGCGCAAGGCCGTGCAGATCCCCCTGACCGTGAAAATCCGCTCCGGGTGGGACGCTTCCTCGGTCAACTTTCTCGAGGTGGCGCGGATCGCCGTGGAGGAAGGAGCCGACGGGGTGGCCCTCCATCCCCGGACCCGCGCCCAGGGGTTCAGCGGGCACTCGGACTGGGACCATATCCGGTTGCTCCGGGAGGCCCTTCCGCCGACGGTCCCCGTGATCGGCAGCGGCGACATCTTCTGCGCCGCGGACGCCCTCTCGATGCTGGAGCGGACGGGTTGCGACGCCGTCATGATCGGCCGGGGGGGGTACGGCAACCCCTGGCTGCTGCGGGAGATTCTCGCCGCCCAACAGGGGAGTCCCATCCATCCGCCGACCCTCGAGGAGCGGCGGGCGGCCATCGACCTGCACCTGGAGCTCTTTCTGGAAACCTTCAACCCCGCAAAGGCGGCCCGGGAGATGCGCAAGCACCTCTGCTGGTATTCCCGGGGGCTCCCCGGAGCCGCCGCCTACCGGGCGGCTGTCAACCAGGCCCGGAACCTGGAGGAGCTCTGCGTCCCCCTCGACGCGCTCTTCTCCTCGGCGGCCGAAGAGAACAAGGAAACGGCATGAAGGGAGCCCCGTCCGGCGACGAACAGCTCTACGCCCGGGTCCTGGAGAACGTCGAGGACGGCGTCATCGCCCTGGACATAGAAGGACGGATCACCCTCTTCAATCCCGCCGTCCAGGTCTTCTCGGGCCTCTCCGACCGGCAGAGCCGGGGGCGGCGCTTCTCCGAGGTCTTCGGCGGCCAGGAGCCCCTGCTCCACCTGGTGGATGCCGCCCTGCGGGAGGGGCGCTCCATCTCGGATCATGAAAACATCCTGCTGCGCCGCTCCTCTCTCCCCCCCCTTCCCGTGAGCGCGTCGGTCTCCCCCATCTTCACCGGCCAGGGGAACCAGGAAGGGGCCGTGCTCATCCTGCGGGACCTCTCCCGGGTGCGGGAGCTCGAAGAGACCGTGCGCCGCGCCGACCGCCTCTCCATGCTCGGCACCATGGCCGCGGGCCTCGCCCACGAAATCAAGAATCCCCTGGGCGGGATCAAGGGGGCCGCCCAGCTCATGGAGATGGACCTCGCCGACGACAGCCCCCTGAGGGAGTACACCCAGGTGATGGTGCGCGAGGTGGAGCGGGTCAACGGCATCATCGAGGAGCTGCTCGACCTCGGCCATCCCCACCCTCCCCAGATGACCTCCGTCAACCTGGCCAAGGTCCTCGGGAACATCGTCCTGTTCCAGAAGGAGGCTCACCGGGGAAAAGAGGTCGAATTCCTGCTCCACCTCGACCCCAGCATCCCCCCCATCCTCGGCGACGAGAACCTGCTCACCCGTCTTTTTCTCAACCTGGTGAAGAACGCCGGTGAGTCCATCGGCCCCTCGGGACGCATCGAGATCCTCACCAAGGTCGCCTCCGAATACCATGTCCAGCAATCGGGGAACCGCCCCGTCCCCATGATCATCGTTGAAATCCGCGATTCCGGCTGCGGCATACCGGCCGAGGAACTCGACCGCATCTTCACCCCCTTCTACACCACCAAGACCAAGGGAAGCGGCCTGGGGCTGGCCACCTGCCAGAAGATCGTCAGCGAGCACAAGGGTTTCCTCAAGGTGGAGAGCACCCCCGGCGAGGGAACCCAGATTTCCGTCTATCTCCCCTTCCTGCGCGAAGCCCTCCCCGGGAAGGGGCACAACTCTCCGAAAGGCTGAACCCCGCCATGGCCATCCGACGCATCCTGGTCGCCGACGACGAAGAAAGCATCCGCTGGGTCCTCTCCAAGGCCCTCAGCAAAAAAGGTTACGCCGTGGAAATCGCCTCCGACGGGGAGGAAGCGCTGGCGCAGCTGCGCCGGCACAGCTTCGACCTGGCGGTGCTCGACATCAAGATGCCCGAACACACCGGCCTCGACCTGCTCTCCCGGATCCGCGAGGAGTACCCCGAGACCCTGGTGATCATCATGACCGCCGAATCGTCCATGAAAAACGCCGTGGAGGCGATGAAGCGCGGCGCCTACGACTACCTGACCAAGCCCTTCGACCTCGACGCCCTCGATGCCATCCTCCTCAAGGCCGAGAAGGCCACCACCATGAGCGAGGAGGTCCACCGCCTCAAGGACGAGGTCAAGAGCCACTACCAGGTGGAGCGCTCCATCATCGGCAACAGCCGCGCCATGCAGGAGGTCTATAAGGTCCTCGGCAAGGTGGCCCCTTCCGACGTGACGGTCCTGATCACCGGCGAGTCGGGGACGGGAAAGGAGCTGGTGGCCCGGGCCATCCACTTCAACAGCCCCAGGCTCGGCAAGCCCTTTCTGGCCATCAACTGCGCCGCCATCCCCCGGGAGCTTCTGGAGAGCGAGCTCTTCGGCCACGAGAAGGGGGCCTTCACCGGGGCCACGGAGCGCAAGAGCGGCAAGTTCGAGCAGGCCAACGGAGGGACCCTCTTCCTCGACGAGATCGGCGACATGCCCCTGGAGCTGCAGGCGAAGCTGCTGCGGGTGCTCCAGGAGAAGGAGATCACCCGCACGGGAGGAAACAGCACCATCGCCGTCGATGTGCGCATCGTCGCCGCCACCAATCAGGACCTCAAGGAGAAGGTGAAGGCGAAGGAATTCCGGGAGGACCTCTTCTACCGGCTCAACGTGGTTCCCATGGCCCTCCCCCCCCTGAGGGAGCGCCGCGACGACATCCCCCTGCTGGCGGCCTCTTTCCTGCAGCGGGCCCACGAGGAGCTGGCCGTTCCCGCCCAGGGGCTCACCCAGGAAGCCCTCTCCCTGCTGTGTCAGCACAGCTGGCCCGGCAACGTGCGGGAGCTCGAAAACGTCATCCAGAGGGCCGCCCTGCTCTCCCCCGACCCGACGCTGACCCCGGAAGATTTCCCCGACCTGCTGCAGGAAGGGATGGAGGAGGGAGAGGCGGACGGCTCCCTGGAGGCCCTGATCACGAGAAAGCTTCGAGCCTCCCTCTCCCGGATGGACGTGCAGGAGCTCGACAACCTCTACGAAATGGTCCTCGAGCAGGTGGAGCGCCCCCTGATCAACATCGTCCTGGAGAAAACCAGGGGCAACCAGGTCCGCTCCGCCGACATCCTCGGCATCAACCGCAACACCCTGCGCAAGAAGATCCAGACCCTGGGGATCGATGTCCGCAAGGACTGATCCCGGACCATGACCGATCTTGCCGGAGCCGGTCTTCCGGCCCTTTTCCTGCTCAGCTTTCTCGCCTCGACCCTCCTCCCCCTGGGTTCCGAGTGGCTGCTGGTCGCCCTGCTTCTCCAGGGGGAGCCTCCCCTCCCCGCGGTGGCCGTGGCCACGGCGGGCAACACCCTGGGCGCCTGCACCACCTGGGCCATCGGCCTCTGGGGCAGTTCCGGCCTCGCCCGCCGGGTTCTGCGCCTCGACGAGGCGGCCCGGCAGAAGGCCGAGCGCCTCTACGGCCGCTACGGCTCCTGGTCCCTGCTCCTCTCCTGGCTCCCCGTCGTAGGCGACCCCCTCTGCCTGGTCGGCGGGCTGCTGCGCGTCCCCTTCCCCCGCTTCCTGCTCCTGGTCCTCGCCGGCAAATTCGCCCGCTACGCCATCCTCGCCCTGCTCGTCGTCAAGGGGACGAAGGTCCTCGCCTGACCCGGATCGGCGCCGGCCGGAGTGGCCCGGGAGACCGATAAGCTCAAAAAAAGGGGACGCCCCCGGCGGGACGTCCCCTTTTTTCGTTTCGGATCGGCAAGCCCCCTATCGGGTCAGCTGCCGGTACTTGATGCGGTGGGGGCGGTCGGCTTCGGCTCCGAGGCGCTTCCGGCGGTCCTCCTCGTACTCCGAGTAGTTCCCCTCGAACCAGACCACCCTGCTCTCCCCCTCGAAGGCGAGGATGTGGGTGGCGATGCGGTCGAGAAACCAGCGATCGTGGCTGATGACCACGGCGCAGCCGCCGAAGTTCTCCATCGCTTCCTCCAGCGCCCGCATGGTGTTGACGTCGAGGTCGTTGGTCGGCTCGTCGAGGAGAATGACGTTGGCCCCCTCCTTGAGCATCTTGGCCAGATGGACGCGGTTGCGCTCGCCTCCGGAGAGCATCCCGACCTTTTTCTGCTGATCGGTGCCCGAGAAATTGAAACGGGCCACGTAGGCGCGGGAGTTGACCGTCTGCTTGCCCAGCGGAATCTGGTCGGCGCCGCCGGTGACCTCCTCCCAGATGGTCTTGCCCGGGTCGAGCTCCCGGCTCTGGTCGACGTAGGCGAGCTTCACCGTCTCCCCCACCCGGATGCTCCCGGCATCGGGCTTCTCCTGGCCGGCGATCATGCGAAAGAGGGTCGTCTTGCCGGCGCCGTTGGGGCCGATGATGCCGACGATCCCCCCGGCGGGGAGGGAGAAGGTCATATTCTCCACCAGCAGCCTCTCGCCGTAGGCCTTGGCCACATCCTTGGCCTCGATGACCAGGCTCCCCAGCCGGGGTCCCGGCGGAATATAGAGCTCGAGGTCCTTGGCCTGCTTCTCCGCCTCCTGGCCGAGGAGCTTCTCGTAGGCGCTGATGCGGGCCTGGCTCTTGGCGTGTCGCCCCTTGGGGCTCATGCGGATCCACTCGAGCTCCCGCTCCAGGGTCTTCTGCCTCCCCCCTTCGGCCTTTTCCTCCCGGCGCAGGCGTTCCTGCTTCTGCTCCAGCCACGAAGAGTAATTCCCCTTCCAGGGGATCCCCTCGCCGCGATCGAGCTCGAGGATCCATCCGGCGACGTTGTCGAGGAAATAGCGGTCATGGGTGACGGCGATGATGGTGCCGGCGTACTGCTGGAGGTGATGCTCGAGCCAGGCGACGCTCTCGGCGTCGAGGTGGTTGGTCGGCTCGTCGAGCAGCAGGATGTCGGGCTTTTTCAGAAGCAGGCGGCAGAGTGCCACACGGCGTTTCTCGCCGCCGGAGAGAAGGGAGACCTTCGTCTCGCCGGGGGGGCAGCGAAGGGCATCCATGGCCATCTCGAGGCGGGCGTCGAGGTCCCAGGCATCCAGGGCGTCGAGCTTCTCCTGCACCGCGGCCTGCCGGTCGCAGAGCTTCTCCATGTCGACGTCGGGGTTGGCGAATTCGGCGTTGATCGCCTCGAATTCCTTGAGCAGGTCGACGGTCTCCTGGACCCCTTCCTCCACCACCTCCCGCACCGTCTTGTCGACGTTGACCAGGGGTTCCTGCTCCAGGTACCCCACGGTGTAGCCGGGGGAGAGGATGGTCTGGCCGTTGAACTCCTTGTCGACACCGGCCAGGATCCGCAGCAGGGAGCTCTTCCCCGAGCCGTTGAGGCCGAGGACGCCGATCTTGGCTCCGTAGAAATAGGAGAGGGAGATATCCTTCAGGACCGGTTTCTTGTCGTAGAACTTGCTGACCCGGATCATCGAGTAGATGACCTTGTTCGCTTCGCTGGACATATGTCGCTCTCTACCTCCCTGAAATTTTTGCCCCACTTGTACACGGGCGCCCCGGCCCTGTCAATAGCCTCCCCCGAGAGGGGGCAGCGCCATCAAGGGGCCTTCGGACGATTTCTGATGCATCGCTGGGACGAATGGATTAAAATGCCGGAACCATCAGAGTTACCGCACTCTACAACGATACAGATTGAGGAAGACCGTCGATGCGCAGAATCAAGATCCTGGCCGCCGCAGCCGTTCTGGTCGCCCTGACCGCCGCCACCGCCCTGGCCCTCAGCGGGGGGAACCCCCGCAAGGGAAAACTCATTTACCGCAAGAGCTGCCGCCCCTGCCACGTCGAGGGGGCTCCGGGAGGGGTGATGACCCCCCTGTCGAAGACCATGGGGCAGTGGGAGCGTTTCTTCAGCCAGGAGGGACACCCCGCGGTGCCCGGCGCCCTGGGGGATCTGAACGAGCAGGGCCTCCTCGATGTGCGCCAGTTCCTGCATGACCACGCCGCCGACTCGGACCAGCCCCAGACCTGCGGATGACCGGGGCTGTTCACCCCCCCTTCTAACCGACGGCGAAGACTCTCGCCTCCGCCTCCGCCAGCACCTCTCCTGCCGCCTCGACCTGGGCCGTCACCGAAAAGACCCGCCGCTTCTGGTCCACAATTCGGGCCGTGACCAGCAGTTCCGTATCGACGGCCACCGGCTTGCGGTAGCGCACCTTGAGCTCGGCGGTGACGAACCGCTCCCCGACCGCGCGGCAGGCATAGATCGACGCCTCGTCGAGCAGGGCGGCCAGGATCCCGCCGTGCACGACCCCCTCCCACCCCTGGAATTGGGACCCCACCCGCACCAGGGCGCTGGCCCCCCTCCCCTCCCGATCGACGGTGAATCGGACCTTCAGTCCCTGCTGGTTTTCCGGACCGCAGACGAAACAGCGGCCATCCTCTTCCACCTCCATCGCACCTCTCCTTCCGGCCGCGTCAACCCCGGCCCGTCCCTTCCTCGACGCCCAACCCGAGGAAGCCTCCCGGTCCCCTCGTCTGCCGACCTGCGCGAAAGCGTGCCGACAGGCGCTCCACTCTCCTCGAAAAGGGGAAAGACTTTCTGAGCACTCTGTCATTTGCCAAAACAAATGAAATCCGATCCGTCATTTTGCGGCACACCATACGCGCTTTTTTACCAGACTTCGCAGGGCCAGCTCCCAGCAAAGTGATCAACTTCCCCACCCCTCTTCCCCAACTGCGGACTGGGGGCGACTATGGTCTTTTCTGACTATTTATATGATTATTAAAAATTAACCCACGCCCATCTATGGCATTTTTTATGCACTGAAAATAGAAGCCGGCGCAAAAGCCGAGAATCCAGAACCTAGCGGCCCGCTGACACGGAATACCGCAGGCCCTAAAAGGGGGAGAGAGCCATGGGGGAAACATCGACGGCCAAGTTGAGGGAGGCCCTGGGGCTGATGTCGGAAGCCCGCAAACTCCTCTTCGAGCAGCTCCACACCCCCGGGGGGCTCAGCCAGGAGGTGGTGGAAGGGCTCGACCGGCTGGCCAGCGCCTTCGAATTCGCCGAAAACCCCGACCGGGAGATCATCCTCTGCCCGGCCTGCGAATGCCTCTATTGGGAGCGCACCGGCAGCCGGCTGCGCTGCCTGAGCTGTGACCACGAATGGAACCAGGAGGTGCCAGAATGAACAGGGAACTCGTCGCCAAGGCCCTGAGTCTGATCGAGAAAGCCGCCGCCCTGTTGACCGGGGGGGAGAACAAGAACCTGCAGCGCTCCACCGGCTATCTGCAGGAAACCATCCGCATCATCCGGGGAACCTGACCCGAAGGGGATTTTCCCTGCCTGTGTCGTGCAGGCGTACCCACTCCCTCCGCCGAGGGAGAGGGCTTCGCTTTATGAAGTAGCCCGGAGTCGTCCCCGTGATGACTCCGGGTTCTTTTTTGTCCCCGCAGGAAGCAGCTCCCCACGAAGGCCAGGAAGGTGGAGCGGCTGTCCCTCCGCCACGCCGAATCCGACCCATCCCCCCGGCGCCAAAGAAAAAGCCGGAGGACCCCATGGCCCACCGGCTCCGCCGCGGCTCCCAAGAACCGGCTCCAGCAAGACTTGACCGGGGAGGTTCCTGACCCCGGCGACGGGGCCAGGGGGTTCCGGTCGGAGAGCTAGAAGTCATCCCGCCGCTTCGCCTGGTTTTCGAACCGGGTGTACTCCCCCCGGAAGGTCAAATGGACCGTTCCGATGGGGCCGTTTCTCTGCTTCCCGACGACGATCTCGGCGTCCTTCTCGTGCCCCTTGTCGCAGGTCTTCTCCCGGCTCTTGCAGTCCTCGCAGTAAACCGCCTCCCGGTAGACGAACATGATCACGTCGGCGTCCTGCTCGATGGCGCCCGATTCGCGCAGGTCGGCCATGATGGGGCGCTTGTCGGTGCGGTTTTCCAGGGAGCGGTTGAGCTGGGAGAGGGCCACCACCGGCACCTTGATCTCCTTTGCCAGCGCCTTGAGAGAGCGGGAGATCTCGGAGATCTCCTGCTGGCGGCTCTCGGGATTGTGTCCCCGCATCAGCTGGAGATAGTCGACGATGACCAGGCCGATGTCGTGCTCCGCCTTGAGCCGACGGGCCTTGGACCGCAGCTCGAGAACGGAGATGGCCGGGGTGTCGTCGATGAATATGGGCGCCTCGCTGAGCTGTCCCGCCCCCATGGTCAGCTTGGGCCAGTCCGATTCACCCAGGTGCCCTGTCCTCAGGCGGCTCGCGTCGACCCGGGCCACGGAGCAGAGCATGCGCTGAACCAGCTGCTCCTTGCTCATCTCCAGGGAGAAGATGACCGAGGCAACGGGCTTCTTGGCGTGGATGGAGGCATTCTCGATGAGATTGAGACAAAAAGCGGTCTTGCCCATGGAGGGTCGGCCGGCGACGATGATCAGGTCGCTCGGCTGCAGGCCGGAGGTGAGGGCATCGAGGTCGGTGAAGCCGGTGGGCGCCCCGGTGACGAGTTCCTTGCGATCGTAGAGGGCCTCGATGGCCTTGAAGGTATCCTTGAGGATTTCCTTGACGGGGAAGTAGGAGGGGCGGGTGCGGTTCTCTGCAATCTCGAAGATCGACTTTTCGGCCCGGTCGAGGACCTCCTCCACGTCCCCCCCCTTGTAGGCCTGGCCGGCGATCTCCGTGGAGACCTCGACGAGGCGTCGCATGAGGGACTTTTCCTTGACCAGCTTGCAGTAGAAGGAGATGTTGGCTGCGGTGGGGACGTAATCGACCAGGGTGGCCAGATAGGTGCTGCCGCCGACGGCCTCCAAGGCGCCGCCCCGTTGCAGCTCGGCGGTGAGGGTGACCAGGTCGGCGGGCTCGTTGCGCTCGGAGAGGCTGATCAGGGCCGCAAAGATCTTCCGGTGGCTGTCGCGGTAGAAATCTTCGGGCCGCAGGATTTCGAGGGCCTTGTTGAGGGCCTCGTTCTGCAGGAGGACCCCACCGAGGACGGACATCTCCCCTTCGAGATTCTGCGGGGGGAGTCGATGGGAGGATGTGGCTTCCATGAATATCCCGAGGAAAGCCCCACCGGAGTCGGGCCGGGAGAGGTTTCTCCCGGCCCGGTCCGTCGATTACTCGGAGGCGGTGACGGTGACTTTGAGATTGGCGACCACGCCGGCCTGAAGTTTCACGGGCACGATGTGCTCTCCCAGGCTCTTGATCGGCTCGGCGAGTTGGATCTTCTTGCGGTCGATCTCGATGCCGGCCTCGGTCACCCGCTCACCGATATCCATGGTGGTCACGGAGCCGAAGAGTTTCCCCTCTTCGCCGGCCTGGCGGGTGAAGGAGCAGCTGAGGGCTTCCAGCCGGGCCTTGATGCCTTCGGCGTCGGCGGTGACCTTCTGCAGCTTGCGCTCGAGCTGGCGCTTCTGGTGCTGAAGCTCGTTGACGTTGCGGGGATCGGCCTGGAGGGCCATCCCGCGAGGGACCAGGTAGTTTCTTCCGTAGCCGGGCTTGACGGTGACGAGGTCGCCGATCTTGCCCAGACCATCCACGTTTTCCTTGAGTATGATTTTCATCGCTATCCTCCGATACGGGGAACT
>JBFHXN010000022.1:0-13344 GCA_041598955.1 Desulfuromonadales bacterium
GGGGAAACTCAGAACTTGAGCCAGAGCAGGAAGGAAAAGCTGACGGCGGCCAGCACGCTTCCGGCCAGCACGTAGAGGAGCATTTCAAGGAAGCAGCGGTTCTGGCGGTTTTCGCGGGGGCCCTTGTCCGTGGCCATAGGTGAAGCCTCCAGCATGAAGGATCGATGGAAACCCGTTTTTCAGGACCGGGCACCGCCGGATTAATGCAACAACGATACCAGCCCCCCTGCGATTGCAAAGAAGTAACGAAAGTTCCTGAATAGACAGGATCCTGAATGCCTCGGCTTCGACTCTCTCCGCCGGAGGACGGAGCCAAATGACCGCAGATCCCGGCGGCTTTCGGCATTTGACGCACTCCTGCCCCGCCCCCCCGGGGCGGTTGACAAAGCCGGGGCGCTTCTATATGTTCGGACCACCCCACTTGCGGTCCCGATGGCCGCCGCGGAGTCCCCATGGCGAAAATCGATCTCGCCTTCTTCGATATCGGCACCCTCGACACCCTCGCCACCCGCGACACTGCCATCCACCGGCTCGACCCCCGGGCAAAGCTGGTGACCACCCTGGTTTTCGTGATCACCGTAGCCTCTTTCGGTCGCTACGAGATCACCCCCCTCCTCCCTTTCTTTCTCTTTCCCCTCACCCTTCTGGTCCTCGGGGACCTGCCGGTCGGCTACCTCGCCAAGAAGCTGCTGCTGGTGGCCCCCTTCGCCTTTTTCATCGGCATCCTCAATCCCGTCTTCGACACGGAGACACTGCTCCACCTCGGCCCCATCGAGCTGAGCGGCGGCTGGGTCTCCTTCGCCTCGGTGCTGCTGCGCTTCACCCTGACCGTCGGCGCCGCCCTGATCCTCATCGCCACCACCAGCTTCCCCGGTGTCTGCATGGCTCTGGAAAAACTGGGGGCACCCCGGGTCTTCTCCGTGCAGCTGCTCTTTCTCCACCGTTACATATTCGTTCTGGTCGAGGAGGCTGCCCGCCTGGTAAGGGCCCGCAGCCTTCGCTCCTTTCACGGCCGGGGAAAAGAACTGAGGGTCTTCGGTTCCCTGGTCGGCCAACTCCTCCTGCGCACCCTGGCCAGGGCCCAGCGTATTCACCTGGCCATGCTCTGCCGGGGATTCGACGGCGAGGTTCGCCTGCTGCGCCGCCATCGGATCGGCCTCCCCGAGGTCCTCTTCACCCTGGGCTGGTCGGCCGCTTTCCTGCTGCTGCGCCTCACCAACCTTCCCCACCTGCTGGGGAGCTTTATTACGGAGCTCGCCCGATGAGCCATCACATCGTCCAGGTCGAGAACCTGCATTTCAGCTATGCCGACGGCACTCCGGCGGTGAAGGGGATCTCGTTCCGCATCCACCACGGCGAATCGGTCGCCATCGTCGGCGCCAACGGGGCAGGCAAGTCGACCCTTCTGCTCCACCTCAACGGCTACCTCACCCCGAAAGAGGGGTCGGTCCGGATCGGGGACTTTCCCCTCACCAAGGAGACGGTACAGGACGTGCGCCGCACCGTCGGCATGGTCTTCCAGGACCCCGACGACCAGCTTTTCATGCCGACGGTCCAGGATGACGTCGCCTTCGGCCCCCTCAACCTGGGCCTCCCCCCGGAGGAGGTCGAAAACCGCGTCCGGTCTGCCCTGGAGCGGGTCGACGCCCTGCACCTGCGGGAGCGCCCCCCCTACCGGCTCTCCGGCGGCGAGAAACGGGCCGTGGCCATCGCCACCGTGCTCGCCATGAGCCCCGACATCCTGGTGATGGACGAGCCGACCACGGGGCTCGACCCCCGGGCCCGCCGCCACCTCATCGAGCTGCTGCGGAGTTTCAGGCACACCAAGATCATCGCCACCCACGACCTCGACCTGGTCCTCGACCTCTGCCAGCGCACCATCGTCATCCACGACGGGCAGGTGATGGCCGACGGCCCCACCTTGGACATTTTCCGCGACCAGGATCTCCTCGCCCGCAGCCATCTGGAAAAGCCCCTGCGGCTTCAGGCCTGCCCCGTCTGCGGAGAGGCCCAATAAGCCCCCTCCTTTCTGGGTTGGGCAGCCAAAACAAAGGCATTTAGCGCAAGGCGCCAAGCGCGCTAGAAAGACGCAAAGAAGAAACCTAAACCCTTTGGGATTTCCATTGCGCCTTGATCCGAATCTTTGCGACTTTGCGTTGAGGTGACCTTCTTCTGGGTTATAGAGCCGAAAAAAAATGCCCGCCCCGGTCGAACCGGAGCGGGCATTTCAACAAAAAGAACAGCAGTCCTTCCAAACGAAAAATCGATCCCCCATTTCAAGCGAGCCAGCGGGGCTCCATCGCAGAACGGAGACCATTCTGGCCCAGGCGGATGGTTAAAGTCAACTAATTTCTTCCCCCTCGCCCCGCTCTTCCTCCGGCGCCTGCCGGACCAGGTTTCGTCCGTCGCGCTTGGCCTGGTAGAGGGCCTTGTCGGCCTCGGCGAAGAGCTGTTTTTCCGTATGGGCCTGCTGAGGGAAAGTGGCCACCCCGATGCTGACCGTAACCGCCAGGGGTTCGCCTTCCAGTCCGGGGACGACAATGGGGGTTTTGGCCAGGGCCGCCCGCATCCTCTCCGCCAGGGCCAGGGTTTCCCAGGGGCCCGTCTCGGGGAGGATGACAGCGAACTCCTCCCCCCCGATGCGGGCGGGCAGGTCGACCCGTCGCACCAGGGTGCGAATCTTTTGCGCCACCTCCCGCAGCACCCCGTCCCCGACCTGATGTCCGTATCGATCGTTGATCCTCTTGAAATGGTCGACATCGATCAGAGCCAGGGAGAAGGAACTCTCGTATCGCCGGGATCGCTCGGCCTCCTCCCGGAGGAGGCGGTGAAACTCCCGGGCATTGTTCATCCCCGTGAGATAGTCCCGGATGGAGAGGCGCTTGAGCGCATGGTAGCTCTGTTCCAGCCGCCTCGCCATGCGGTTGAAGAGGGCCGCCAACCGCCCGATTTCGTCCTTGTGCACCACGGCCACCCGGTAGGAGAGCTCTCCCCGCCCCAGGCGCTCGGCCCCCTGTTCGAGCTCCCGCAGGGGCAGCAGGATCGTCCTGGCGAGCAGGATGCCGAAGACGACCGCCAGGAGGGTGGCGAGACCGAAGGTGACCAGGGTGAGCCAACCGGTGCGGGCCCTGACGGTGGCCGCGTAGTCGAGGGCCTTCTCGATTTCTCGGTTGGCCTGGGCCTGGATATCGTCGAGGCTCCGGGAGGCCTGGTCGATGTGGAAATCGAGCTCCCGCATTTCTTCGGTCAGTAAGGGACCGATGCGTGTCGACCCCTCCGCGCCCGCCCTGGAGGCTACGGCCAGGGCTGCCTTCCAGTGCTCGTAGGCCTGCTCCAGGGAGACGCGCTCGGCGGCATCCTCGAAGGGGCTCTCGAAACCTTTCCGGAACCTCTTCTCCACCTCCGCGACCAGAGCGTCCAGGTCACGATCCTCCTCGAAGACCTCCCCATAGACCAGTTCGTCGTGCAGGGAGATGGCGACCCTGTGCAGCCCCTTCTGCAGGTGGACCACCGGGGCCACCTCCTGGATCGACTCCTCCACCACCTCGTCCAGCGCTTCGATCACTCCCCCCAGGGCCACGTAGGAGATGACCGAGGCGAGGAGCAGCGGCAGGAGCATGCTGGCCATGCCGAAGAAAAGGCGCAGCCGGATGGAGGGACGGGTGAACATGGGGGCGGGTGCCTCGGATAGGAGTAGGTTGGAGAAGGCGGGCGCCGGGACGACCCCGATGCGACCGCACCCCCATTCTAGCTCAGGATCTGGTTATTTAAAGCGGATCCTGCGGACACCTTCGAGGGGGGAGATGAGGCTGGAGAGCTCCCGCCCGATGCGGCGGTGGTGCTGGGTGATGATGAACTCGTAGCGGACCTCCCCTTCGGAGAGATCGAGCTCGTAGCCGAGGTCGGTGATGCGCAGGTTGCGCTCCTCGAAGAGCTGCTCGAGTTCCGGGTAGATGTCGCGGTGGGTCCCGGCGGTCACCGACAGGTGAAGATAGCGGTCTTTCTTGATGACCGGCTCGAGTTTCTTGAGAAAGATCAGGCTCAGCAGGGCAACGGCCGTGGCGATCCCTCCCGGGACGAAGAGCCCCATGCCGAAAGCCATGCCGATGCCGGCCACCAGCCAGAGGCTTGCAGCCGTGGTGAGGCCTCGGACGTTGGCCCCTTCCTTGATGATCACCCCGGCGCCGAGAAAGCCGATGCCGGTGATAATCTGGGCGGCGGTGCGGGAGGGGTCGAGCCGCACCACGCTCTCGGCTCCCAGGCCGCCGTATTTCAGGGCAAAGGCCTCGGAGATGACCATCATCAGGCAGGCCCCCACCGACACCAGCAGATGGGTGCGCAGGCCGGCGGGACGTCCGTGCTTCTCCCGCTCGAGGCCGATGATCCCACCGGCCAGGGTGGCCAGCAGGACCTTGACCAGGATGGCCATCTCATGGCTGCCGAAGACATTCTGCTCGAAGAACATGCGCTCCCCTCCCAGGGCCGGAGCGGCCCAGGGGCACTTTAGTCGCTGGCAAAGGAGGCTGTCAAGGGGGAAAGGGGTGTGAGGGGAGGGTGGCGGGAATCTGTTCAAGGGCCAGGGGAGAGGCCAAAAGAAACTTCGCCGGTCCCGCCCGGCCAGGCGGGTGACTTTTCTTGATCGGCCAAGAAAAGTCACCAAAAGAAGGCCGTTTTTGGCGCTGCGCCGGCATTGCTGTTGCGACGGGATGGTGGCCGGCAGGGAACGGCTCCGAGGAGGGCCACCGGTTCGTCTTCGTCGGTCCCTGGGCCCAACCATGGGTGGGGTGACGTCAGTCTGCCGGGCTCTTACAAGGACCGGCGGTGGGGGGTTATAAACACCAGTAGAACCGGGACTGGCTCCGGCAGGGTGCCCGTCCCGTGCCAGTGACCTAGTTTTCAAACCGACAACCCTTCTTTTCTCTCAGAGGAGCAGCGCCGGTGTGAAACGGGACGGGTCGTTTCAGGTCCCGATTTTGAACCGCGACAGTAATGCCCCCCGCAGGGGAGAAGGCATTTTTTGCTTCCTTTTTGTTGCCGCCTGGACAAAAAGGAAGGCGTCTGGCGGGACGCGACCCGCCGGTTTTTGGGGTGCATTTAAGATTTCGCGGCAAGTACAAGGAGAACGCATGGGGGGTCAGCCTCCTAGGCCGGCTTGTGCCGCACGATCTCCCCCTCGATCATGTAGATGACATCCTCTGCGATGTTGGTCGCCAGATCGGCGATCCGCTCCAGGTGCCGGCTCACGGTCAGGTAGTGGGTCAGGTTCTCCAGCTGGGCAATGTCCCGCCGGATCCCCTCCTTGATGAGCTTGTAGTTTCGGCTGTGCAGGGCGTCGATCTCGTCGTCCATTTTCAGCACCTTGCCGGCCAGGCGGGTGTCGAGCTGGACCAGGGAATCGAGGCTCTGCTTGAGCATCCCCTGCACCTTGGCGGCCATGGCCGTCACGTCGAAGGGGGGCGGATACTGGCTTTCGCCGGCCAGGGCCACCGCGCGCTCGGCGATATTGGCGGCCAGGTCCCCGATGCGCTCGAGGTCGTTGTTTATCTTGAGCACGGCGATGATGAAACGCAGGTCGATGGCCACCGGCTGGTGCAGGGCCAGCACCTTGAGGCACTCCTCCTCCAGGTCGACCTCCATCTGGTCGATCACCACATCGCCTGCGATCACCTTCTCGGCCCTGGCCACGTTGACCTCTTCGAGGGCCTGGATGGACTGCTGCACGCTCTCCTCGACCACCGCCGAGAGGGCCAGGGCCCCCTTCTTGAGCCGGTCGAGCTCCCGGGACATATGCTGGGTCATGGCTAGTTTCCCTTCCGACAGGTTCCTGTATCTTGATTCTCTTTACTGGGCCGATCAAAAATGCCCGGATGCAAGGCGCCCGAAGACCGAGGAGCGAGGCGTAGCGGGAGCTACGTCGCAGCGACGAGGACAAGGGCAACGCCGCAGACGGGCGCTTTTCATCGGCCCCCTACCCGAAGCGGCCGGTGATGTAGTCCTCCGTCTGCTTGTGCCGGGGCTTCATGAAGAGGCGCTTGGTGAGCCCGTATTCGATCAGCAGCCCCTCGTAGAGAAAGGCCGTGTAATCCGAAACACGGGCCGCCTGCTGCATGTTGTGGGTGACGATGATGATGGAGTAGTCCTCCCGCAGCTCCTGGATGAGCTCCTCCACCCGGGCCGTCGACTTGGGGTCGAGGGCGCTGCAGGGCTCGTCCATAAGGATCACCTCGGGGTTGACGGCGATGGCCCGGGCGATGCAGAGCCGCTGCATCTGCCCCCCGGAGAGCCCCAGGGCCGACTGCTGCAGCCGATCCTTGACCTCCTGCCAGAGCCCGGCGCTGCGCAGGGACTTCTCCACCGCCTCGTCGAGGACGGCCCGGTTCTTCACCCCGGCGATCCGCAGGCCGTAGATGACGTTCTCGTAGATCGACTTGGGGAAGGGGTTCGACTTCTGGAAAACCATCCCCACCCGCCGCCGCAGCCCGATGACGTCGAGGTTGGGGTCGTTGATCTCGGTGCCGTTGAGCCGGATGTTCCCCACCACCTGGGCGCCGTCGACCAGGTCGTTCATCCGGTTGAGGCAGCGCAGGAAGGTCGATTTGCCGCACCCCGAGGGGCCGATCAGGGCGGTCACCTGCCGGCGGGGAAAGGCGAGGGAAAGATTGTGGAGTACCTCCGAGGTGCCATAGAAGAAGCGGAGCTTGCCCACCTCGATGACGGGGTCCTGGATGGCGATTCCCTGGGTTTCGATCATGAACGCAGTCCTTTGATTCTGCCCTTCGGTCAGAAGGTGCCGTAGGTATAGCGCTTTTTCATGCGGTTGCGCAGCGCGATGGCGACGCTGCTCATCAGCAGCACGATGAGAACGAGCAGCAGGGTGGTGACGTAGACCATCGGCTTGGCCGCCTCCACGTTGGGGGACTGGAAGCCGATGTCGTAGATGTGGAACCCCAGGTGCATGAACTTGCGGTCGAGGTGGAGAAAGGGGAAGGTGCCGTCCAGGGGCAGGGCCGGGGCGAGCTTGACCACCCCGGTGATCATCAGGGGGGCCACCTCCCCGGCGGCGCGGGCCATGGCGAGGATAAGCCCCGTCATGATCCCCGGCGAGGCCATGGGGAGCAGGATCCGGGTGAGGGTCTGGAACTTGGTCGAGCCCAGGGCCAGCGACCCCTCCCTCACCCCGGCGGGGATGGCCCCGAGAGCCTCCTCCGTGGCCACGATGACCACCGGAACGGTGAGCAGGGCCAGGGTGAGGCTCGCCCAGAGGATGCCGCCCGTGCCGAAGGTCGGAGCCGGCAGCCGCTCGGGGAAGAAGAGCCGGTCGATGCTCCCGCCGACCCCGTAGACGAAGAAGCCCAGCCCGAAGATGCCGTAGACGATGGAGGGGATGCCGGCCAGGTTGTTGACGGCGATGCGCACCAGGCGCACCAGGGCCCCTTCCCGGGCGTATTCGCGCAGGTAGATGGCGGCGATCACCCCGAGGGGGAAGGAGACCAGGCTCATCAGGAAAATCAGCATCACCGTGCCGAAGATGGCTGGAAAAAGCCCCCCTTCGGTGTTCGACTCCCGCGGCTCCTCCGAGACGAGCTCCCAGAGTTTGCCGAGGTAGAAGAGGATCTTCTCCCCGATCCCCATCCGGTTGGGATGGTAGAGCCGGACCACCTGGGAGAGGGGAAGCTCCCGGGTCGTCCCGGCCGCGTCGCGAAGCTGCGCCACGACCCGGTCCCGCTCGGCGGCCTTCTCCCCCTGGAGGGCCAGCAGGTGATTGAAATCGTCCTGAAGGAGCGCCCGGCTCCGCTCGATTTCGGCCAGGCGACCCGCCGCGGCCTCGGCCCCCCGGTAGCGCAGGCGAAGCTCCTCCAGGCGCAGACGCTCCAGCTCGGCGCTGAGGACCGAGATCCTCTCCGTGAGACGCCCGACGGTCTCCCGCTGGAGGTCCACGGCCTCCCGGGCAGCCAGGAGAGTCTCCTCCAGCCCCCCTTCGGGAGCGGCTTCCCCAGGCGTCTCGACTCCGGTCAGGAAGCCGTAGAAGTTTCCGTACTCCTCCCGCTCGATGACGAGGGCCTCCCCGGGATAGTCGATTCTTTCCACAGCCGCCGAATCGACCCAGCGGAAGTCGAGCCCGTAGAGATCCCGGTTGCCGATCTTGAGCTGCAGCCGCTCGCCGCTGCCGTCGGCCAGGGGCTCCCGCCGGACGATCTCCCCCATGACCCGGGAGCCGTCGCGGAGCGTGAGCTCGGCCACGGCGGAGGGCCAGAAGACACCCAGGCCGTTGACCATCACCACCACCAGCAGGGTGGCCGCGATGAGCAGGGTCAGGGAGAGGGCCGCGCCGGTGGCCCAGACGAAGGGTTCGCCTTCACGCCAGAATTTTTTCATCGGGTATTAATCCGTCGATATGAAGCCGGGAAGTCCCATTCCAAAGCCCCCTCCCTCGAGGGGAGGGGGTGAGGGGGAGGGTGAACGGCCCGGCATGGCCACCCCCACCCTGGCCCTCCCCCCGCAAGGGGGAGGGAGCAGAATCGATCCGCTTCCGCCAGTGCCGAGCTTGCCCGGCTCTGGGGCGGAGAGGACCGATGTTCGTCCACCCTTCAGAACCGCCCGTACTTCTTCCGCAGCCGCTGCCTGACCACCTCCGCCACCGTGTTGACGACGAAGGTCATCAGGAAGAGAAGCACCGCCGAGAAAAAGAGGACCCGGTAGAGGGTTCCACCCAGGGGCGCCTCGGGGATCTCCACGGCGATGTTCGCCGACAGGGGACGCATGCCGTTGAACATCGACAGATCCATGATGGCCGTGTTGCCCGTGGCCATCAGCACGATCATCGTCTCCCCCACCGCCCGGCCGAAACCGATCATGACCCCGGCGAAGATCCCCGGGCTGGCCGAGGGGAGGATGACCCTCCAGACCGTCTGCCAGCGACTCGCCCCGACGGCCAGGGAGGCCGCCTTGAGGCTGGAGGGGACGTTGGAGAGGGCGTCCTCGCTGATGGTGAAGATGATGGGGATGACCGCAAAGCCCAGGGCGAAGGCGATGATGATGCAGTTGCGGGGGTCGTAGCGGACCCCCACCTGCTGGAAGAGCCAGAGTTTGAGATCCCCTGCGAAAAGGAACTTTTCCAGGGTGGGGCCCAGAGCCCAGGCGGCGGCCACCGCCAGCACCAGGACGGGGGCCGCGGCAAGCCATTCGAAGCCCCGTTCCACCCGCCGCAGGGGTTGATGCCGCCTCAGGCCCTGCCAGAGCAGAAGGGCCGCCATCAGGGCCGCGGGGACCATGATGATGCTCAGGAAAAGGGCCCCCAGGGAGCGCTCGACCAGGGGGGCCAGCCAGAGGGCCGCGAGAAATCCGATGACCACCGAGGGGACGGCGGCCATGATCTCCACCACCGGCTTGACCACCCCCCGCACCTCCGCCCGGCAGAACTGGCTGGCGTAGATGGCCCCGAAGAGAGCCAGGGGAACGGCGAAGATCATGGCGTAGAAGGTCCCCTTCAGGGTTCCGAAGACCAGGGGAACGAGGCTCAGCTTCGGCTCGAAGTCATCGTTGGCCGCCGAGGACTGCCAGGCGTGGACCGGCTCGTCGTACCCCTCGTACCAGACCTTGCCGAAGAGGGTCCCCAGGCTCACCTCGGGATGGGGGTTGTCGATGCGCCAGAGCAGACCGTTTCCCTCCCGGTCGAGGGTGATCACCCCGTCCCCTCGCCCCGAGAGGGCCCCGAGGACCAGGGGGGCCCGACCCTCGAAGGTCAGCAGGTGGCGCTCGCTGGTCATGTGATCGAGGGAGAAGACTCCCCCGGCGTCGAGGCTCAGAAGGGACTTGTCCCGCACGGAGGGGACGATGGCGGTCACGGCGCCGGCATGGCGATCCAGAACGTGGATTTGGCGCAGGCGCTTCCCTCCTTCATCCCCGTCCCGCACGGGGAACCAGGTGGTGAGCCCCCCCCCGGCATCACCGACAGCCAGGGAGATGTCCCCGAAAACCAGGGCGAGGGCCGTGACCGCCTGGCCGCCTGCGACCGCCTGAATCTCCTCGCGAAGCCTGGGCTCCCCCGGTTCTTCCAGGTCCCAGACCCGCAGCTGGCCGTCCGCCGTCCCCGCATAGAGGGTCCTCCCCCCACCGTCGAGGGCGAGGGCGGTGACCGGACCCTGAAAATCCCCGAGCTCGGCGGTGAAACTCTCCTGCCTGACATTGCCGAAAATGTCGCTCTCGACCGCCTCCTGTCTCACCACAAGGCGGCCCCCGGGGAGCAGGTCGACCCTCAGGCGCCCTCCTTCGTCATCGATCCGGGCCAGGGATCGGAGGGGGCGGTCTCCTTCGGGGGCCGGAAACTCGGCCAGGGACTCCAGGCCGGGCTCGATGCGCCTCACCCCCTGCTCATCGAAACGGGGCTGGAAGACCACCCTCCAAAGGCCCAGGGAGCCATCCTCCCGCAGAAGGGCGTGCCGGTGGCCGGAGCTCTCCACCCCAAGGAGGTTGCCGGGGCGACCTTCCCCTCCGGCAATCTCCTGACGGCTGGTCAGCTTTCCCGTCTGGGCGTCGAAGAAGGAGATCCCCCCTGAGCGGTCGATCAGGTAGGCGGTCTCCAGGTAATCGTCGACCCCCAGCGCCAGCACCTCCGCCTCCCGCGACCCCGCGGGGATATCCAGCCTGGCGAAGAGTTCCGCCGAGGGCTGCTTGAAGAGGGGGAGGGTCACCCGGGCGATCAGCAGCAGGATGAAGACGACGCAGAAAATGACCGCCATCCCCCCCAGGGTAATGACCCAGCGGGCGAGGCGGTCTCTGCGCTTGGCGCGGGCAAGAACTTTCTGCTCCATGGTGCCGGTCTTTCAGAACTTGCCGGGCACCCCTCTCCCGAAGGAGACGGGAGCCCGGCTGCTAAAGGTTGTGGTCCGCCCCCACCCGTCAGTCGATCAGGGCCAACTGCTGTGCTGCGACCTTGGCGGGCAGGGGGAGGTAGCCGTCCTTGACGACGATTTCCTGCCCCTCGCGGCTCAGAACGTACCGCAGGAACTCCTTCACCGCCGGAGGCAGGGGCTCGTTGGGTTTCTTGGCCACGTAGATGTAGAGCATGCGCCCCAGGGGGTACTTTCCGGAGAGGACGTTCTCGTAGGTCGGAGGATAGGCCGTTCCTCCCTCCTTCTCGGCCAGGGAGAGAGTCTTGACCCCGGAGGTCAGGTAGCCGATCCCCGAGTAACCGATGCCGGCCTTGTCTTCGGTGATTCCCAGAACGACGGAGGCCGAGCCGGGCTGCTCCTTGACGATGTCCTTGAAATCCCCCTTCTTGAGGGCCTGCTCCTTGAAGAAGCCGTAGGTCCCCGAGGCCGAGTTCCGTCCGTAGAGGCTGACGGGGAGGTGGCCCCAGGAGCCCTTGAGCCCGAGCTGCCCCCAGGTCACGATGTCGGCGGCCAGGCCGCGGTTGCGGTTTTTTGAAAAAATGCCGTCGACCTGGGCCAGGGAGAGGGACGCGACGGGGTTGTCCTTGTGGACGAAGACCGCCAGGGAGTCGAGGGCCACGCCGATCTGGGTCGGCTTGTAGCCGTATTTGGCCTCGAAGCGCTCGATCTCCTCCTTTTTCATGGGGCGGGACATGGGGCCGAGCTGGGCTGCCCCCTCGATCAGGGCCGGAGGCGCGGTGCTTGAGCCCTTGCCCTCCACCTGGATGTTGACGTTGGGGTAGTGCTTGCGGAAACCCTCGGCCCAGAAGGTCATCAGGTTGTTGAGGGTGTCGGAGCCGACGCTGCTCAGGTTGCCGGCCACGGCCTGGGCCTTGGAATAGGGCTTGAGGGCCGGGTCGACCTTGACCGGCGCCGCCGGGGCCGGAACGGCTGCGGCGGCCAGCACCAGAAGAGCTGCCAGCAGGGCGCCGATGAGTTGTCTGCCTTGAACCTTACTCTCTGCCATCCTTTGATCTCCTTTGTCTCGATGTGCGTCTCGATGATCGCTCTGCCCCCTATTATCCCCGGCCGGGTTAGGGTCCCGTTAGGAGCCGGTGAAAAGTCGGTGAGAGCGTAACCTCCAGGCCAACCTTGGCCGATGGCGGGACGAACCGGACAGGGAGGAATAGATATCGGAGCCGTGTTAGGGAAGTGTTAGCAGCAGATGAGGGGTTGGCAAGAGTCAGGAAGGGATGGAGAGGAGGGACCCCTCCCGCCACCGGCGCACCGAGTTGATCAGAAAGATCCGCTCGCAGGAGGGAAGGTCGGCCACCGTCACCACTTCCTCCTTCAATGCACCCTTCTCCAGGAGATGACGGCGGAAGGTTCCCGGAAGCAGCCCGCAGGAGAGAGGGGGGGTGACCAGGCGCCCCCCCCGCAGAAAGACGAGATTGGCGTTGACCGCCTCGGTGAGCTCCCCCCGCTCGTTCCAGAGGAGCACCTCCTCGGCCGGAGAGGCTCCCCCGGACGCCCGGTGGTAGGCCTCCCGGTGGGTCGTCTTGTGGCAGAGGAAGGGATCTTGCGAGGAGACGGGCTCCGGGGCGAGCCGGAGCGGGAGGGGTGACTTCTCTCCGGGACTTGAGAGGGGCTTCGCCTCCAGGCTCACCCGGCCGCCGGAGGAAAGGAGCAGCCGCACCTTGTGAGGCACCGCGGGGAGCCCCCCGACCAGCGTCTCGAGCTCGGCCCGCCAGGCCGAAGGGTCGGCGGGGTAGTCGAAGTAGCCCGCCGAGGCCGCCAGGCGCTCGAGATGGTGGGAGAGAAGAAAATATCCTTCCCGCGGGGTCCAGAGCAGGCTCTCGAGGAGCGCGAAGGGGGGCGGACCCTCCGTCAGCCCCCGGGCCTTGAGGAGGCACTCGCCGTACTCACCGGCGGCCGAGGAACCCCAGGTGACCCCGCTTCCCACCCCGTACTCGGCGAGGCCGAGTTCCCTGTCGACGAGAACGGTGCGGATGGCGACGCTGAAGCTGGCGCTGCGCCCCGGGGCTATCCGGCCGATGGCGCCGGTGTAGATGCGCCGGGGGCGCCCCTCCAGCTCGGCGATGATCTCCATGGTCCGGGCCTTGGGGGCGCCGGTGATGGAAGCGCAGGGGAAAAGAGCCGCCAGGAGCAGGCTCACCGGGGCCGAGGTTCGCGCCCGGACCGTGGAGGTCATCTGCCAGAGGGTGGGATGTTTCTCCAGGGCGAAGAGCTCCCGGACCTCGACGGAGCCCGTCTCGGCGATCCTGCCGGCGTCGTTGCGCACCATGTCGACGATCATCAGGTTTTCGGCCTGATCCTTCACCGAACCCCGCAGCTCCTCGGCCCTGCAAAGATCCTCCTCGGGAGTCCTCCCCCGGGGGGCCGTCCCCTTCATGGGACAAAGCTCCAGGCGCGATCCCTCCAGGGAGAAGAAGAGCTCGGGAGAGACCGAACC
>JBFHXN010000023.1:0-13276 GCA_041598955.1 Desulfuromonadales bacterium
CCCTCGCCCGGCAGGCAGGCGCGGCCATCATGGAGATCTACGCCGATGCAGGCCGAACCGCGTTGCAGGAAAAGGCGGACCGCTCCCCTCTGACAGCCGCGGACAGGGCCGCCCATCGCCTCATCGATGCGGGGCTGCGTCGGCTCACTCCGGAGATTCCAGTGCTTTCGGAAGAGGGGCGGGATATCGCTTTCCAGGAACGGCGTTCCTGGGAGCGCTTCTGGTTGGTCGATCCCCTCGACGGAACCAAGGAATTTCTCAAGCGCAACGGCGAATTCACCGTCAATATCGCCCTGGTTGAGGCGGGGAGGCCAACGGCCGGGGTCATCTTTGCCCCCGCACTCGATCTGCTCTACCTCGGGAAACGGGGGGAGGGGGCAAGGCGTTGGAGGAAGGGCCGAGGCGGGGAGGAAATCCGGGTTCGCAACCCCGCCGCCATCGGCCTGGTTGTGGTTCAAAGCCGCTCCCACCCCTCGGCGGAGCTCGACTCTTTTCTCAAGACCGTCACCGTGGCCGAGTCGCTGGCCGTCGGCAGCTCCCTCAAGCTCTGCGCCGTTGCGGAAGGACGGGCCGACCTTTATCCCCGTTTCGGTCCGACCATGGAATGGGATACCGGTGCGGGGCAGGCCATCCTGGAGGCTGCCGGGGGGAGCGTCGCAGGCCTTGACGGGTCGCCGCTGAGCTACAACAAGCCCGATCTGACCAACGGATTTTTTATCGCCCGGGGCGCCTCCGCCTGACCCCACCGGGTTTTCTCCGGCGCAATTCAAATTTCGAGGAATCAATGGACAGCAAGGTCTCTCTTGTCATCGTCATTGGCATGCATCGCTCCGGAACCGGCATGATTTCACGGCTGGTGGAGGAAATGGGACTCTTCGTCGGTACAGAGAAGGACGGTAACAACAAATCCCTCTTTTTTATAAAGCGGCGATAATTTTCTCAAATTCCGGTACGAGGGTTTTCTTGCAGCTCCCTCCAAACATCTGCGGCGCATGGCCGAGTTATGGAACCTAAACGCTACGGCCAGCAGGTGGACAAACTGGCCGGAAGGGTTCGTCCGAGTCGGGGCACGGTGTTTCCGAAAGATTCTGAATTGGCGGCCTTCGCCGAGGGGGTGATGGAGAGACTGGCTGTTTACGGATATTGAAGATATGGTATCTTCCACGACAATGTTGGACAAATGATTGTGCAGAGTTGGGAGGTTCAGGTCATTCCCGAGGGGAAGACCTGGGAATGTTCCCTGCATCAGAGCCGGCTATCGAAGGAGTAAGTGAATGCTCAAGAGCATGACCGGCTATGGCCGGGGGGAAGCGGCGGCGGGGGGAATGACCCTGGCCGTGGAGATCAAGTCGGTGAACCACCGCTACGGGGATGTCACCGTCAAGTCCCCCCGGGCCCTCTACCCCCTGGAGACGGAGATCAAGAAAAAGGTGGCCGAGAAGCTGCGCCGGGGGAAGATCGACGTCTTCATCACCCAGGAGTTCGCGGCCGGGGGAACGGCGGCGCCTCTCCTCAACCGGGGCCTGGCAGATGCCTACGTGCGGGTTTTCGAGGAGATGCGGCAGGCCTACGGGCTCGAAGGGGGAATCCCCCTCTCCCTGCTCGCCTCTCAGAGGGATGTGCTCGTTCTTCGGGAGGAGGCCCTGGCCGAGGGAGAGGTGGAGAAGGCCCTTTTTGTCGCCCTGGAGCAGGCCCTGGAGGCGATGGAGAAGATGCGTCTGGCCGAGGGGAGTGCGACCTCCCGTGACCTCGAGGGGCGGCTCGTGACGGTGGAGGAGTTGCTCTCGGCCGTTGAGACGAGGGCTCCGGAGGTGCCCCGGGAGTGGCGGGGGAAGCTCACCGAGCGTCTCTCGCGCCTCGAGAAGGAGCTCGAGGTCGATCCCCAGCGCCTTGCCCAGGAGCTGGCCCTCTTCGCCGATCGCTGCGATATCAGCGAGGAGCTCACCCGTTTTCGCAGCCACCTGGGGCAGGTTCGGGGGCTCTTCGACAGCGCCGAGCCTGTGGGGCGCCAGCTCGATTTTCTGCTCCAGGAGCTCAACCGGGAAACCAACACCATGGGCTCCAAATCGAACGACGCCGAGCTGACCCGGATGGTGGTGACGATCAAGGCGGAGCTGGAGAAGGTGCGGGAGCAGATTCAGAACATCGAGTGAGGGGTCGGCTCCAGTTTCCCGGAGCCTCGCCCGGACCCATGAAGGCGGTATCTGATGTCATCGAAGATCGAATTGTTGAAGACGAACCCCCTTGGGCTCCGGCGGGAGGGGATCGTATTTGTCATCTCCGCCCCCTCAGGGGCCGGGAAGACCTCGTTGTGCAAGGAGATTGTTGACTTTCTGCCGGACCTGCGGCATTCTGTCTCCTTTACGACGCGCCCTCGGCGGCCCGGGGAGCGAGACGGAGTCGACTACAACTTCGTCTCGGCAGGGGAGTTCGCCGCCATGGTGGAGCGGGGTGCCTTCGCCGAGTGGGCAGAAGTTCACGGCAACCGCTACGGGACGGCCCTCGAGACCCTCGAGGCCTTCCGCCGCGAAGGGGTCGATCTGCTGCTAGACATCGACTGCCAGGGAGCTGCGCAGCTCAAACGCAGCATCCGGCAGGGGGTCTTCGTCTTCATTCTCCCTCCGGGGCTCGAGGAGCTGAGGCGGAGGCTGGAGGGGCGCGGCACCGACGCCCCGGAGGTCATCGAGCGGCGCATCGCCAATGCCCTGGGGGAGATTCGCCAGGCCTCCTGGTACGACTATCTGGTGCTCAACGACGATTTCCAGACCGCCCTGGAGCAGTTCAAGGCGATTTTCACCGCCGAGCGCTGCCGGGCGACCCGGCTCCAGGATGGCCTGGCCCGGATGTTTGATCTTACGGAGTGATCCCCTTGGCTTTGGGGCGCCCCGATCACCGCAAGGAACGAGGAGTTTACCGATGGCCCGTGTTACCGTCGAGGATTGCCTGGACCAGGTCCCCAACCGCTTTTTGCTGACCATGGTCGCCGCCAAGCGCTCCAAACAGCTCTACAAGGGTTCCCAGCCCCTGATCGAAAACAGGGCCGGGAACAAGAAGGTGGTGCTCGCCCTGCGCGAAATCGCCGCCGGCAAGGTCGAGTTCGAGTTTTCGAGCCGCAAGCGCTGATCCCGCATCCGTGACCGGTCCTTTGGTTTCGGCGGCCCTGGCCGCCGTAGCCCCTGCGGGCCGGGTCTCCCACATCCCAGAGATTTCATGCGACTGCCGGCGGTGTTCCCAGCCGGCATCGCCATTTGTGGCCCCTAGGAAGGCAGAGGCGTGATGGTCCGTCTGGACGACATCCTGGAAGCGATCAGGGCCTACAATCCCAAGGCCGACCTCGATCTGCTGCGCAAGGCCTATGTCTTCAGCGCCAAGGTCCACCAGGGGAAGATGCGTCTGTCGGGGGAGCCCTACCTGACCCATCCCATGGAGGTGGCTCATCTGCTGACCGAATTGCGGATGGACGTCCACACCGTGGTGACGGGCCTTCTTCACGACGTTCTCGAAGACACCCTGACCACCCCCGAGGAGCTCCGCAACACCTTCGGACCGGAGGTGGCGGACCTGGTCGACGGGGTCACCAAGATCAGCCGCATCACCCTGCGCAGCAACGCCGAGCGGCAGGCCGAGAGTTTCCGCAAGATGCTGGTGGCCATGGCCCGCGACCTGCGGGTCATACTGGTCAAGCTCGCCGACCGCCTCCACAACATGCGCACCCTGCACCACCAGCCCCAGGAAGAGCAGCGCCGGATCGCTCAGGAGACCCTCGAGATCTACGCCCCCCTGGCCAATCGTCTGGGTATCAGCTGGATCAAGAGCGACCTGGAGGATCTCTCCCTGCGCTACCTCCAGCCCAAGGTCTACCGGGACCTCGCCTCCCGGGTGGCCACACGGAAGAAGGAGCGGGAGACCTACATCGCGGAGGCCAAGAGCCGCATCGGCAAGCTTCTCGCCGAGCAGGGGATCACCGGGTCCGTTTCGGGTCGTTTCAAGCACCTCTACTCCGTCTACAAGAAGATGGAGCGGCAGAAGATCGAGTTCGACCAGGTCTACGACATGATCGCCTTTCGCATCCTGGTGGGCACGGTTCGAGAGTGCTATGAGGTGCTGGGGATCATTCACGAGGCCTGGCGCCCCATCCCCGGACGGTTCAAAGACTACATCGCCATGCCCAAGGCCAACGGCTACCAGTCCCTCCATACCACGGTGATCGGACCCAGCGGCGAGCGCATGGAGGTGCAGATCCGCACCGTGGAGATGCACGAAGTGGCCGAGGGGGGGGTGGCCGCCCACTGGAAATACAAGGAGGAGGCCGAAGGGGATCGTACCGGCCGACGCGAGGAGCGGCAGTTCGGATGGCTGCGCCAGCTGATGGAGTGGCAGCGGGAACTCCAGGATTCCCGGGAGTTCATGCAGGCGGTCAAGGTCGATCTCTTTCCCGAGGAGGTCTACGTTTTCACTCCTCTGGGGGAAGTCAAGGAACTCCCCCGGGAGGCGAGCCCCATCGACTTCGCCTACGCGGTTCACTCGGACGTGGGTCAGCGCTGCGTCGGAGCCCGGGTCAACGGCAAGCTTGTCCCACTCAAGAGCGTTCTGCAGAACGGGGATATCGTAGAGATCATCACCTCGCCGAATCAGAAGCCGAGCAAGGACTGGCTGAAATACGTGCGCACCTCCAAGGCGCGCAACAAGATCCGGCAGTTCATCAAGGCCGAGCAGCGGGAGAAGAGCCTCGAGCTGGGGCGGGAAATCCTCGACAAGGATTTGCGAAAGCACGGCAGCACCCTCGGGCGAGCCCTGGGGAGCGAGGGGATGGCCCAGGCCGTGGAGGAGCTGGGTCACCACGGTGTGGATGATCTTCTGGCCGCCATCGGCTACGGGAAGGTCACCTCCGGACAGGTCATCTCCCGGGTCCTTCCCCGGGAAAAGGGTGCGGAGGTTTATCCTCCCCATGGCCGCCCTGAAAAGTCGGTCGAGAAGGAGAGGAAGAAGCCTTCCAGCGCCATCCAGATCCAGGGGATCGACGACATCATGGTCCGCTTCGCCAAGTGCTGCAACCCCCTTCCGGGGGACGAGGTGGCCGGCTTCATCACCCGGGGCCGGGGGGTGACGGTCCATACCGCCGATTGTCCCCATGTTGTGGAAGGGGATCCCGAGCGGCGCATCGAGGTCAGTTGGAACGCCCGCAAGAAGACGACCCGCCCGGTGAAAATCCGTGTCCACTGCCTCGATCAGAAGGGGATGCTGGCGGCCATCTCCGGTGCCATCACCGACTGCGAGGCGAATATCACCTCGGCCAGTGTCCTTTCCACCCCCGATCGCAAGGGGATCAACAACTTCGAGATCGACGTCCAGGATCTCTCTCACCTCAACCGGGTGATTCACGCGGTGATGAAGATCAAGGGAGTGAGCCGCGTTGAGCGGATGAAGCAGCAGGGATAGGGGAAGGCGGGGAGGAATTGCAGGCCAAGGGATGTAGGGAGGAGACGAAAATGGGAATCGAAAAGGTGGAAACCAGCGGGGCGCCGGCGGCCATCGGGCCCTATTCGCAGGGGGTGCGGGCGGGAGGGTTCCTCTTCTTCTCGGGGCAGATCCCCCTTGACCCGGCGACGGGGGGTCTCGTCTCCGGGGGCATCGAGGCGCAGACGCTGAGGGTGCTGGACAACATCGAGGCGGTGCTGAAGGCCGCAGGGTTGGATTTCGGGGCGATCGTCAAGACCACCATCTACCTGACCGACCTTGCCGACTTCGCCGCCGTCAACGGTCTCTACGCCGAACGTTTCACCTCCGTACCGCCCGCCAGGGCCACCGTGCAGGTGGCGGCTCTTCCCAGGGGCGCGGCCATTGAGATCGAAGGGATCGCCCTGGCGGGGGAGGGAACGGCGGGTCTCTGACCCGGTGATGGTTCGAAAGTGGCAAATAAAAAGAGGCGGCACCGCCAGCGGTGCCGCCTCTTTTTATTTGCTGGTGCCGGGTCGACCGGGATCAGACGGCCTTGGTGACGGCGCCGCTGCGGATGCAGCGGGTACAGACGCGCATGGAGCGCACGCTGCCGTTCTGGACCGCTTTCACCTTCTGGATGTTGGGGTACCAGACGGTCCGGGTTTTGTTATGTGCATGGCTGACGTTGTTGCCCGTCACCGGTTTTTTTCCGCACACTTCACAGGTTCTGGCCATGATGAAAATCCTCCTGAATGTTGGAAACGTGAATTCTTAACACGGATCCCGGTTCATTGCAACCCCTTTTTCCGGACTCCTCCGGTCGGGGGAATTATTTTCCGAGGAGCCTGAGGAGCCTG
Organism: Desulfuromonadales bacterium; assembly: GCA_041598955.1. GTDB lineage: Bacteria > Desulfobacterota > Desulfuromonadia > Desulfuromonadales > JBFHXN01 > JBFHXN01. The sequence continues at coordinate 6,297 of JBFHXN010000023.1, forward strand.
TTGCCGGCCGCGACTCCTGTCAGTACTTCCCCCGTCGAGCCGAGAGTCGGCAGGAGGGAGGCGCCGTGGCAGAGAAGGGCGTTGCGGCCGGCCCGGGAGGGGAGCGGGGGGCCCAGGATGCCGTGTCGAAGAGGGGCTGCCGTAACTTCGGGCCGAGGCAGTGGGCCTTCGGAAGGTGTCAGGGCGAAGTCCGCGAAGGGAATCAGGCGGCTGAGCCGCTGATGGACATCCCTTTCCGGAACCGGAGCAGGCAGGTCGATGGCGCCGAGAACCTCGCTGCCCCGACTGCCGAAGCTCAGGCGCAGGGGTGGGCCGTCGCCGAGGATAACCCGCCGGGCGAGCAGGGGGGACAAACGCCCCTGAAGGTCGGTGGTGATATAGCGCCCCATCCCCTGCCGGCCGGGGGAGGGCTGAAGCAATCCGGAGGGGAGAAGACCCCTGACGGCGTCGCTGCCGATCAAAAAGTAGGAGGCCGAACAGTGTCCCCCGTTTTTCAGGGAGATCCCCGCGAGGCGTCGCTTTTCCGCGGTGAGCTCCTTGAGGGCTGCCAAATCCTCCCCCTCGCCATGAAATTGCTCGTAGCGGTGGCGCAGCAGGGCGTCCAGTCCCGAGGGGGACACCCCCCGGAGGCGCACGGCGCTGGCCCAGAGAAGGGCGGCCTCTCCGGTCGTCAGTTCCTCGGCCGGGGAGAGGGCCAATCCGGCAAAGAGGGCGGCGAGGACATCCCGGGGCTCCCCCAGGGGGAGGCGGTCGAGAAGCCCGAGGAGGGGTGCTCCCGCCCTGAGAGCCCCGAAACTGGCGATCCTTCTCAGGGCAAAGCGCAGCTTCCCCCCGTAGCCGGAGAGGGGCAGGCCGGTGCGCCAAAGGGCTTCCTCGAGCCCCTCCCCCAAGGCTTGGAGGTTCCCCAGGAGCGACAGGGTCGCCCCTGCGGCGGAAGGGAATTCGCGGCGCAGCTCTTCTTCCAGGGAGGGGCCTGAGTTCAGGTCGAGGCGGCTCTCTCCGGTGATGACCTGAAATGGGATGGGGGGAGCCAGGCAGGAGCGTCCCCCGAGCAGGTCGAGGAGGCGCTCGAGATGGAGGCAGGAGAGGAACCAGGCCGGGGAGGTGGGGTGCCCCTCCTGGAGGGTGAGCACCCGGCAGCCGCCGCGGGCGAGCAGAACGCCGGCGATGCGGGCCGCCAGGCCGTCCCCCAGGATGATTACGTCAAAGTGGCGCTGCACCATGCTGCTCCCCTTGGGCCGAAGCCTCAAAGTTCCTCTTCGCTGAAGACTCTGACCCCGTTGCGCTCCAGAAGCGCTGCGGCGATCCCCTGCCCTGGAACGATTTCCTCTCCGCGGTAGACCTGGCGGGCGCCGCAGGAGGGACTGCGCTCCTTGAGGAGGGCCTCCCGGCATCCGGCGATCCGGGCGACCTTCAAAGTCTCGGCGGCTCCCTTGAGGAACGGGCCGTTGACCACCGTCCCCTGTTCGTTGACCACCTGCCCAGGTCCGTCGAGCACCTCGGCGCCCGAGCCCAGGGCGAAGAAGGTGCGGGGGCGGGGGGTCGGGAGGCCCGCCAACTGCTCGGGGCAGACCGGAACCGGAACCAGCCCACGGTCCCGCAGGAATGCAAATACCGCCTCGCTGCGCTTGGCGGCGCCGTCGTAGCGGGTCGAGAGTCCGAGGAGGCAGGCGCTGACCAGAATAGGACGCATAAGGGAAGGTTCGGGGTTCGACGCTCCGGGGTTCAGGTGCTGACCCCGAGCGGTATCAGAGGGCCGGATTGGCGAGGGCCGTTTCCGCGGGAGGGGCCGGAGGGGAGACTCTCACCCGGCGTCCTTCGATCTTCAACCGTTTCTCGGCGAAAAGCTGGATGGCGCGGGGATAGATGCGGTGTTCCTCGCGGAGTATCCGGGCCGAGAGGGTCTGCTCCGTGTCGTCGTCGAGCACCGGCACGACGGCCTGGATGATGATGGGGCCGGTGTCGACCCCGGCGTCGACAAAGTGCACGGTGCAACCGGCGAAGCGGGCGCCGTATTCCAGGGCCTTGCGCTGGACGTGGAGACCGGGGAAGGCGGGGAGCAGGGCTGGATGAATATTCATCACCCCCCCGGGGAAGGCCTCTAGGAAAGCCGGAGAGATCAGGCGCATGAAGCCCGCCAGGCAGACCAGCTCCACTTGGGCCTCCCGCAGGGCCTCGACCATGCGGCGATCGAACTCTTCCCGGCTGGCGAAGCCGCGGTGGTCGATGCACAGAGAAGGGACCCCCGCCTTGCGGGCCCGTTCCAGGGCGCCTGCCTCGGGGTTGTTGGTGAGCACGAGGGCGATCTCGGCGGAGATGGCGCCCCCGGCGCAGGCATCGATGATCGACTGGAGATTGCTCCCCCCGCCGGAGGCGAGGATGCCGAGGCGCAGTTTCTTCACGGATTCTCCCAGGCGCGGGCGGGAAGGGGTGTTCCCTCCCTCCCGTTTCAAACCAGTCCGACCTGCTCGGCGCCGTCGGGACAGGCGGCGATCTCCCCGATCAGCCAGGCCTTCTCCTGCAGCCCGGAGAGCCGCCCGAGAATATCCTCGGCCTCCCGGGGCGACACGATCAGCACCATGCCGATGCCGTTGTTGAAGGTGCGGTACATCTCGGTTTCATCGATGTCCCCCCCCTCCCGCAGCAGTTCGAAAATGGCCGGCTTCTCCCAGGAGTCTTTCTGGATGACCGCACGGCAGTGCTTGGGAAGGACCCGGGGGACGTTTTCCAGCAGCCCGCCACCGGTGATATGGGCCATTCCCTTGATCTGGAAGTCCCGCAGCAGGTTGAGGATGGTCTTGACGTAGATACGGGTGGGGGTGAGCAGTTCCTCCCCCAGGGTCCCCTTGAACTGGGGCAGCCGGGAGTCGATGGAGAGCCCCATCTGCTCGAAGATGACCTTGCGGGCCAGGGAGAAGCCGTTGGAATGGAGCCCCGAGGAGGCCAGGCCGATCACCTTGTCCCCCACGGTGATCAGGGAGCCGTCGATGACATTCTCGGCGTCGACGACCCCGACGGTGAATCCGGCCAGGTCGTACTCCCCTTCCGAGTACATTCCGGGCATTTCCGCCGTTTCGCCGCCGATCAGGGCGCAGCCGGCCTCCACGCAGCCGGCCGAGATCCCCTTGACGATCTCCACCGATTTTTCGGGGGAGAGCTTGCCGGTGGCCAGGTAGTCGAGGAAGAAGAGGGGCTCGGCCCCCTGCACCACGATGTCGTTGACGCACATGGCCACCAGGTCGATCCCCACGGTGTCGTGGCGGTCGGTCATGAAGGCGAGCTTGAGCTTGGTGCCGACGCCGTCGGTGGAGGCGACCAGGGTCGGCTTGCGGTACTTCTCGGCGTTGAGGGAGAAGAGCCCCCCGAAGCCTCCGATGTCAGCCTGGATCCCGGGGCGCGAGGTCGCTTTGACCAGCGGCCGGATCATCTGCACAAAACGATTGCCGGCGTCGATGTCGACGCCGGCGTCCCTGTAAGTCAGTGGACCCGTCTTCTTTTCCAAAACGTATTTCTCCTTGGGTCTGAAAGCTGCCCAATTTTTAAATCAACCGCTCCCGGATTGTCAATGGAAATCCCCCCCTTTCTCCTTTACAGCCGTCGGCGAGGTGCCTTATCATGGCCTGCCCGCGAAGGGCCGCAGGACTGTGCCGCAGGAGGAGCGAAGGGGATGGAGGAACAGAAGATGATCCGCCCCATGACCCCCGCCGACCTGCCGGCGGTCCTGGCGGTGGAGCGGGCGAGCTTCAGCAACCCCTGGTCCTTCTCCCAGTTCGAGCGGGAACTGGAAAACCCCATCTCCAACGTCGACCTGCTCCTGGTTTCGGGTGAGCTGGCCGGCTACCTCGTCACCTGGTTCGTCGCCGGGGAGCTGCACGTGCTCAATGTCACCACGGCGCCCCTTTTCAGACGCCGGGGGCTGGCCCGCAGGCTGCTCGAGAATGCCCTTGAGCGGGGGCGCAGCCGGGGAATGGAGAAGGCTTTTCTGGAGGTGCGGGCCGGCAACGATGCGGCCATCGCCCTCTACGGAAGACTCGGATTTCGTCCGGTGGGCCGGAGGGCCGGCTACTACCCCGACGGGGAGGACGCGCTGACCATGGAATGGCCCGGGGGGACCGCACGCCCCGCGGGGCTTGAGTGAGAGAGAGAAGACGGATGCGCAACTACAAGACCATCGTCCTGTCGAACCAGGAAATCTCGCCGGGCTACTGCCGGATGAGGATTCTGGCTCCCGGATTCGGTGCCACGGCCCGGTCCGGGCAGTTCATCATGTTCCGGGTGCAGCGCTCGCTGCCACCCCTTCTGAGGCGCCCCTTCGGCATCTTCCGCACCGGTTCCCTGCCGCCGGACTGCGAGGGGCAGCCTCCCAAGGAGTACGTGGAGATCCTCTACAAGGTGGTGGGGGAGGGGACCTCCCTCATGCGACGCCTGCACGAAGGGGACCGGGTCGAGGTCCTGGGGCCCCTCGGCCGGGGCTTCGATGAAGGGCCCTCCGGGGAGGAGAAGATTCTCGTCGGCGGTGGGATCGGCCTGGTCCCCCTCTACATGCTCGCCCGCAGCCTCGTCGGCGCGAGTCCCGTGCGGCTGCTCATGGGGGGGAGGACCCGCGACGACATCCTGGCGGTCACCGAATTCGAGAGGCTGGGGGTGCAGACCTACGTCTCCACTGACGACGGCAGCCTCGGCGAGGAAGGGCTGGTGACAGAAGTCCTCAAGCGCAAACTCGCAAAGTACCCGGGGGCGGGGGTCTATGCCTGCGGGCCGATGCCGATGCTCGAGGCGGTGCAGAAGATCTGCGCCGCCCACAAGGTGCCGCTGCAGGTCTCCCTGGAGGCGCTGATGGCCTGCGGGGTCGGCGCCTGCCTCGGGTGCGTGGTCAAGGGAAAGGGGCACAGCGAGGAGACCCCCCGCTACCTCTGCACCTGCAAGGAGGGCCCGGTTTTCCGGGCGGAACAGCTCGACTGGAGCAAGATGGGGGAAGAGCCCGGATACTGCGAGGGGTGCAAGTCATGAACAACAGTCAGAGGCAGACAAAGCCTTCGGAGCGCCGCCCCAGCCTGGCGGTGGAGATCGCCGGGATCCGGATGAAGAACCCCGTCATGCCCGCCTCGGGAACCTTCGGCTACGGGGAGGAGTTCGCCCCCTTTCTCGACCTGGAGGGGATCGGCGCCATTGTCACCAAGGGGCTCTCCCTGCGCCCCAAGGCGGGCAATCCCACCCCCCGCATCGCCGAGACGGTCAGCGGCATGCTCAACGCCATCGGCCTGCAGAACGTGGGGGTGGACGCCTTCGTCAAGCACAAGCTCCCCTACCTTCGGGAGATCAACACCCCGGTCATCGTCAACTTCTTCGGCAACACCCTGGAGGAGTACGCCGAGGTGGCGCGCCGCCTCTCCGACATCCCCGAGGTCGCCGGGGTGGAGCTCAACATCTCCTGCCCCAACGTCAAGCAGGGGGGGATCGTCTTCGGCACCGACCCCCGGGCCGCCGCGGAGGTCGTCAAGGAGGTTCGGCGGGCCCTCGCCAAGCCTCTCATCGTCAAGCTCAGCCCCAACGTCACCGACATCACGGTGATCGCCCGGGCGGCGGAGGAGGCCGGCGCCGACGCCATCAGCTGCATCAACACCCTGACCGGCATGGCCGTCGACATCCGCACCCGCAGGCCCAGGATCGCCAACCGCACCGGCGGCCTCTCGGGCCCGGCGATCCGCCCGGTTGCGGTGCGCATGGTCCACCAGGTGGTGCAGGCGGTGAAGATCCCGGTCATCGGCATCGGAGGGATCATGACCGCCGCCGACGCCCTGGAGTTTCTCATCGTCGGCGCCACCGCCGTTCAGGTCGGCACGGCCAACTTCGTCGATCCCGGTGCCATGGGGGAGATCGTGGCGGGGATCGAGCGGTTCTGCGTCGAGGAGAAAATCGGGGACATTCGAGAGCTGATCGGCAGTTTGAAACTCTAGCGCCAGGTTTCCAGCCCCGAGCCGGGCGCGCCCGGCTCGGGACCTGGACCCCGGACGCCGGGACCGGACTTCGATGGACGTCATCACCACCCACGTCAACGCCGACTTCGACTGCCTCGGGGCCATGGTCGCGGCCCGCCGGCTCTACCCCGAGGCAGAGATGGTCTTCGCCGGTTCCCAGGAGAAGAGCCTGCGGGAGTTCTTCCTCCGGAGCGCCGTCTACGCCTTCGGCATCAAGCGGGTGCGGGACATCGACCTGAAGCAGGTGACCCGACTGATTCTGGTCGACGTGCGCCAGTCGGACCGCATCGGACCCTTCGAGGAGGTGGCCCGCCGTCCCGGGGTGGAGCTGCATATCTACGACCATCACCCCGAGGGGCAGGCCGATCTGCGCGGATCGGTGGAGCAGATCGAGCCTGTCGGAGCCACGGTCACCGTCCTCTCCCATCTCTTCATGGAGCGGGGGATCGACCCGACCCCCGAGGAGGCCACGGTGATGATGCTCGGTCTCTACGAGGATACGGGCAGCCTCCTCTTCAGCTCCACCACCGGCCGCGACTACCAGGCCGCCGCCTTTCTCCTCTCCCGGGGCGCCAATCTCAACGTCGTTGCCGATTTCCTCGTCCAGGAACTCACCTCCGCCCAGGTGGCTCTGCTCCACAGCCTGATCGAATCCCGCAGCTATCTCAACGTCCACGGCATCGACGTCTGCATCGCCCACGCCGCCATCGATCACTACGTGGCCGACCTCGCCGTGCTCGCCCACAAGCTCAAGGACATGGAAAACCTCGACGTCCTCATCGTGGCGGTGCGAATGGGGGACCGGATCTTTTTGGTGGGAAGATCCCGCCTGCCGGAGGTCCACGTCGGGGAGATCCTGGGAGAATTCGGCGGGGGGGGGCACGCCTTCGCAGCGGCCGGAACGGTGCGCGACCTGACCCTGGTGCAGGTGCTTGATCGGTTGCCGATCATACTGCGCCGTCATGTGACCCCCCGCTGGGAGGCCAGGCATCTGATGACCGC
>JBFHXN010000024.1:0-13246 GCA_041598955.1 Desulfuromonadales bacterium
CCCGGGGAGGCCGAATCCCCGGACACCGGCGTAGCTGTAGTTGCGGTCGTTGCTGACATGGAAGCCCCGCAGGCTGCGCAGCAGGTCGGCCAGGGTCCGGTAGCCGTAGCGCCGGATCTCCGCCGCCGTCACGATGCTCACCGTCGCGGGGGCCTCGGTGACCTTCTGCTCGTACTTGGAGGCCCCGAAAACCGAGGGGATCTCCTGGAAGAGGATCATCTCCTCTCCGGGAGGCGCTGCCGTGTCCGCCGCCAGGGCGACATCACCGCCCCAGACCGCAAGGGCCACAAAACCAGCCACCGCGAGGAGACGGCGGTACCGTTTCGCATCAAGACTCATCCCTTTTGCCTCCCTGTCCCCTGGAACCGGATTGCTTTCCCGGCCCGGGACGGGAGCACAAAGTGCAAGAGACATGCCCCATTCTCCGACAGGGAGGCAAAGAGCGTCTTTCCGGCTTCACGCCCCTCGCACTGGGGCCTGGGACGGGGCGTCCGGGTCGTCGGGCGCGTGAGGAGGCGCAGGGTCGGTGTCAAAAAATCGTTGGGGGAGGGACCAGGGGGCCAAATTACCGACCCTGGGAGTAGGGTTTTCCGGAAGGGAGACTTCGATCAGAGGGGACGGGAGGACAAAGGAGGGGCTCAGCTCCTCATGCACTCAGCCTTGAGAGCCCGGCTGACGAGGGCGTATTCCTGGAGCAGGTCGGTCAGCAGTCCCTCGGCCCCCTGGAGCAGCCCCCGGCGTCCCCGGCGCTCCAACTCCAGGCAGAGCCGGGAGAGATTCAGGGCCCCGAGGGTGGCGCTGCTCGACTTGAGGGCGTGGGCGACCTGCCAGAGGGCGTCCCCGTCCCCCTCTCCGACGGCCCTCTCCATCTTCTCCAACTGGACCCGGGCCGAGTTGAAGAACATCTCCACCACCCGGCAGAGAAAATTCTCCCCCTCGTCACTCCCCAGCTCCCTGAGCAGCTCTAGGGCCTGCCGGTCCAGCGGGGAAGAGGCATGGGGGGAGGACTTCGAGAACGAAGGGGTGGTGCCGGAAGGGGAGGTCAGGATCGGGAATGGCTCGGACATGGGGGCACCTCGGGCATCGGCTCGGCCGGGGGGAGACACTTTCTCCCGGCGACCGGGGTCGTCTTAGAACACCCTCATGGTTTGCAAGGGGCATACCCAGATGCGGTGCCGTGGTTGATTTTTCTTAACGGATCCATAACCAAAACGAAGGTGGGCCACCAAGACACAAAGTCACCAAGGAAATCCCAAGGAAACCTCTGAATCACAAGAAAAACTCAACGATTTGCGGAGTTGGGTTGACCAGAGAGTTCTTCTTGGTGCCTTGGTGACTTGGTGGCAAAACGAACCTGTTTTTGGGTTATAGGACCGTTTTTTAATCGCTCAGGGGACGGGGATTTCGGACGGCGCTCCCTGGGACTCTCCCCCGGCGCCCGGCCCGGGTGACGGGAACCCAGCGCGGAAATCCGTCCCGCGCCAAAATCCCGTGGGGAGGACGACTCACCCCTTGGCGGCCTCGGCCTCCAGGGCGACGCAGGCCTTGGCGTAGGCCTCCTCGATGCGCCCCAGCAACTCGGCAACATCCTCCAGGCGCCCTTCCCTTCCCCGGGACTCCATCTCCTTACCGAGCTCCGCGAGGGCCATGGCCCCGAGGGTGGCGCTGCTCGACTTGAGGGTGTGGGCGGCGCGGTGGACCCGGACGGCGTCGCCGGCTGCGAGCCCGTCGCGCAGCTCCTGCAGATGCTTGGGGGAGTCGCTGAGGTAGATGCGGATGATCCGCTGCAGGATCCCCGACGAGCCGGCGCCCTGAACCTGCCGGATCATCCCCAGGGCCTTCTGGTCGAGAAGCCCCTCGCCCCTCTCCCCTTCAGGGGGCTCGACGGCCTCCACCGCCGACGGCGGGTGATCTCCGGGAAGCCAGCGGGCCAGGATCTCCTCCATCTGCTCCTGGCGGAAGGGCTTGCTCAGGTAATCGTCCATGCCCGACTCCAGGCAGGCCTCCCGGTCCCCCACCAGGGCGTGGGCGGTCAGGGCCACGATCGGCACCCGGGATCCTTCCCCCGCCGCGGCTTCAAGGCGCCGGATCTCCCGGGTGGCGGCGAAACCGTCCAGCACCGGCATCTGACAGTCCATGAAGAGCAGATCGAACCCCCCGCCTGAAAAGGCCGCCACCCCCCTGGCCCCGTTTTCGGCCACGGTCACCTCGCAGCCGAAACGACGGAGCAGCTCCTGCACCACCTGCTGGTTGACGGGATTGTCCTCCACCACCAGGATCCGCCCCTTGAAACGCTCTCCTCCGGCTCTCAAGGAAGAGGGTCGGGGAGACGGGGAGGCGGGAGCGGCCGCTCCCCGGTTCGTCTGCAGGGCGGTGAGCAGGGCATTTCGCAGCTCCTGCTTGCGGGCGGGCTTGCTCAGGTAGACCGAGACCCCGGCCTGGCGGGCCGCGGCCACCTCCCCGCTCACTCCCACGGAGGTGAGCATGACCAGGCCCGGGATCGGCGGTCCGACCTCGGCCTGGATCCGGCGGGCCAGCTCGAGGCCATCCATCTCCGGCATGTGGTAGTCGAGAATGACCAGCTCGAAGGGCTCCTTCGTCCCCCCGTCGCGCAACAGGGCCAGGGCCTCCTTCCCCCCTTCGACGCTGGCGCTCCTGAGCCCCCATGCGGCCACCTGATGCTCGAGGATGTCCCGGTTGGTGGCGTTGTCGTCCACAATCAGGACCCCGACCCCCTGGAGTTCCGGGGCGAGATTCTCTGGGGCCGTGGCATCGGAGCCTGCCCCCCGGGGGAAGCTGACTGTAAACCAGAAGAGAGACCCTTCGTCGGGGTTGCTTTCAAAGCCGATCTCCCCCCCCATCCGCTCCAGGAGTTCCCGGGAGATGGCCAGCCCCAGGCCCGTCCCCCCGTGACGGCGGGTGGAGGATCCGTCGGCCTGGGAGAAGGGGCGAAAGAGGGTTTCGGCCACCTCGGGATCGATGCCGATGCCGGTGTCGCGGACCCGAACCTCGAGCCGAACCTCCTCGGGGCCCTGCTCCAGGACCTCCACCGAGACCACCACCTCCCCCTGCTCGGTGAACTTCACGGCGTTGCCGACCAGGTTGGTCAACACCTGGCGCAGCCGGCCCGCGTCTCCCCTGAGGGAGGGGGGGACCTCCTCGGGAACCTTCAGACTCAGCTCCAGCCCCTTGGCGTGAGCCCGGGCGGCGAGGAGCTGGCAGACGTCCTCCGTCAGGCGGCGCAGGTCGAAGTCGGTACTCTGGAGTTCGAGCTTGCCGGCCTCGATCTTGGAGAAATCGAGGATGTCGTTGATGATGGCGAGCAGCGCCTCCCCCGAGTTGCGGATGGTTTCGGCGAAGCGCTCCTGCTCGGGGGTCAGATCGGTTTCCATGAGCAGCTCGGACATGCCGAGGATGCCGTTCATGGGGGTGCGGATCTCGTGGCTCATATTGGCCAGAAACTGCGACTTGGCCCGGCTCGCCTCCTCGGCCCGGTAGGCCAGGGCCAGGGCCTCGTCCATGGCCTCCTGCAGGTCGGCGGTGCGCTGGGAGACCTCCTCCTCGAGACGTCCCCGGTGCTCCACCAGCTGCCGGTCGCGCACCTGGACCTGCTCGAGCATCTGGTTGAAACCGTCGATGAGGCTCCCCAGCTCGTCCTCGCTCGTCTTCTCCACCCTCTGGCCGTAATCCTGCCTCTCGGAGACGACGGCCATGGCGGAGGCGAGCCCTTCGATGGGGGCGGAGATCACCCGCTGCAGCCGGGCCGCCAGCAGGTAGGCGACCAGGAAGGAGAGGAGCATGATCCCGGCGGCCAGAAGGAGGAAGCGCTGCCGGCTCTTCTCCAGCTTGGAGAGGGTGGAGAGAAGCTGGATGGTGCCGATGCGCTCCCCCTCGAGGATGATCGGCTGAAGGACCTCGGCCTGCCCTCCGGAGAAAATCACCCGCCCTTCGGTGGTCAGCTGCGCCGAGATTTCAGGGAGGGGGATCCGGGTATCGGGGGATGTCTGGAAGTGGGCGAAGAGCCCGCCGCTTCCGTCGAGAATCCGCGCCAGGATGATGTCCGGTTTGGCCCGCAGGGCCTTCAGGGACTCCTCGGCGGCCTGGGGATCGTTGAAGACCAGGGCGGCGGCGGTGGCGCTCGCCGTCACCCGGGCAAGGGACTGGAGCTCTTCCTCCAGGGTGCGCTTGAGGGTCGTCAGCTGGTTGGCGAAGAAACCGACCACGGCCAGGAAGAGGACCAGGCCGCTGGTGGCGAGGATGATGGCGGTCAGCTTCTGCCGGACGGAGAGCCTGCTCAGAATCCCCTTCATGGCTTTCCCTCCTGGACGATCTGGGCCAGTTGCAGGAGCCGGGAGCTGATCTTGAGGCCGGCCCTCTGTCCGGCATCGGGATTGATGGCGAAGCGGACCCGATTCTCCTCGACCAGAAACTGCACCACCCCGCCCCCTTCGGCAAAGCCCGTGCGGTCGCTCACCGTCAGAACGGGCCGCCGGCCCAGACCCTCCAGCAGGGCGCGGGCCCCTCTCCACTCGCCGGCGCTGACGAAGAGGATGTGGCACCCCTCGGGATCCCCCCCCCTAGGCAGGCTGGTCACGGTCACCGGTCGCCCCTTGGCCTCCTTGCCGGCGAGGGGCTGGAGAGCCTCGACCATCGCCTCATCCCCCACCACGCAGATCCGCAGAGGCGCCGCCGCGCCGGAGAAGGCCGATTCGGGCCATTCTACGAATTTCGCGAAGTTGTAGAGATAGGCCGCCTTGACCTGCTCCTCCGTCAGCGCCTGGGCGCGGGCCGGCACCGGAGCGCACCAGAGCGCCACCGGAAGAAAAGCGAGCAGAAACAAGAGGCGAGCGGACCGAATGGACACGGAATCCCTCCGAAAAACCTCAGAATCGCCAGGCGACCTTGCCGTAGACCCCCCGCTCGACCTCCGTGGCGAGGGTGCCGAACTCGGGGACGAACTCCAGGTGGCTCTCCTCGAGGAGGTTCTGCCCCACCAGGCTCAGCTCCCAGGCGGGCGCCGGGCGCCAACCCAGCCTGACGTCGAGGCTCTGGTAGTCGTCGACTCCCGCCCCCCGCAGGGCATCGACCCAGCGCCACCAGAGGTCGAACTCGAACTGCCGCCAGTCCATCCCCGAGCGCACCGAGACCTGGTGACGGGGGTCGAAGCCCCGCACGAAGCCGATCACCTCCGTGGGGATGGCATCCGGGAGGTCGAAATCCTCTTCGAGGTAGGTGTAGGCCCCCCGCAACTGCCACCAATCAAGGGGGCGCCAGTCGAGGGCGACCTCGGCCCCGTAGGTCTCCCCGTCGAGGTCGTTGTCGATGACCAGGGGGAGGACGAGGTGGGGGGAGGGGATGAAGGCAAGGGTCGGTGTGACCGTGGGACCGAAGCGCAGATCCTTGTAGTCGTTGTAGAAGAGCGCCAGATCGAGGGCGGCCTTCTCCCCCATCCCGACGCGGTACCCCAGTTCGTAGGCGATGAGCGATTCGGCGTCGTAATCGCTGTCTCCCTGGACGTTCAGCGCGGTGGGCAGAGGGACAAAAAGGCTCGGGGGAACGGTGAGCAGACGGATCGCCGCATCGTTTTCCGCCCGGGAAGGGGTGCGCACCGCCCGGGAGACGGAGGCCCAGGCCGAGTGGCCGGGGGCTGGGTTCCAGAGAAGGCGGGCGTTGGGCTGAACCTCCAGCCCCGTGTAGTCGTTGTGCTCGAACTTGCTGCCGAGGGTCAGACGAAGCCTCTCGGGGACCAGGGAGATGTCGTCCTGAAGAAAGGCGCTGAAGAGCTGGTCGTGGCGGCGGCGGTCGTCGAAGGAGGTCGTCACCCCGTCGCGCAGCTCGTCGATGCTGAGCCGGTATCCGAGGCCCCAGACGATCTCCTGGCGCTCCCCGAGAGCGAAGTGGTGCTGAAAGTCGAGGTCGGCCGTGTCCCGCTTCTCGCGGATAAGAACGTCATCCCGCTCCGTGCGGTCGTAGTAGGCCTGGAGGGTCAGCTCCGAGGTGGCCGAAAGGGTGCGCTCCCAGCGCCCCAGGAGGTTGCCGCCGGCGAAGTCGGTCTCGTCCTCGAAAATCCGGAGATAGGGGGGGGCGAGGACCGGTTCGGCGCTCGTCTGCCCAGCCCGGCCGTCGTAGGCGTCCCCCTGCAGGGTGAACTGGTCCTTGCCGGCACCGGACCAGTCGAGGCGGAAGCCCCCCCGCACCGAAGTCCAGTCGTCGTCCCCGTCGAGTCCGCCGCGCCCCTCGGCGTCGTCCCGCTCCTGGGCCTTGGCGTAGATCCTCCAGGCGCCATCCTCTCCGAGGGATCCGCCCTGGCGCAGTCCGGTGAAGGCCCGCTCCTCGGTGCCTCCTCCCACGGTCACCAGGGTCCCCTGGGTGTCGGAGGTCCGCCGGGTGATGATGTTGATCACCCCGTTGACGGCGTTGGCCCCCCAGAGGGTGGCGCCGGGGCCGCGGATGACCTCGATACGCTCCACGTCTTCCAGGAGCAGGTCCTGCACGTCCCAGTAGACCCCAGAGAAGAGGGGGGTGTAGACGCTGCGCCCATCGATGAGCACCAGCAGCTTGTTGGCGAATCGCCCGTTGAAACCACGGGCGCTCACCGCCCACTTGCTGGCGTCGATGCGGGCCACCTGGACCCCCGGCGCCATGCGCAGGGCCTCGGGGATGCTCGTGACCCCGGAGCGGCGCAGGTCCTCCTGGGTGATGACGAAAACCGCCGCCGCCGCATCGGAGAGCTTCTGGGGCTTGCGGGCCACGGAGGTGATCTCGAGGTGCAGCAGCTCCTCCAGGGTGAAGGAGGTCAGGTCGATGGAGGGGAGCTCCGCCGCACCCGCGGGGCTCAGCATCGTTGCGACCAGCAGCAGGGAGAGGATGGCGCGCACGCCACCCCGCTTCCGGCCCCTTGGGGTCCTTTTCGTCTTTCCGGTCATCTTTTTCCCCTTCCCCTTGCGGAAACACCCATCGTAGCAGTCTCGATAAGGGATCCCCGCGACAAGAGTTTCATAATTTTGCAGAAAGCGTGCCCGACGGCGGCAGAGTCCCCCACCCGCCCGGCAAGGGCGGACGATACCTCCGGCAGGCGAAAATGTCAAAAACCCGGCGCCGGATTTCCGGCGCGTCAATATCGCGTCACCACCCGCCCCCCCCTCAGGGGAGACGGGGGTTTCTGAGATAATCCACGATTTCCTCTGCGGAGAGGGGGGGGCTCAGCAGGAAGCCCTGGACTTCCTCACACCCCTCCTCCCGCAAAAATTCGAGCTGCCGGGCCGTCTCCACACCTTCGGCCACGGTCCTCAGCCCCAGGGAGCGGGCCATGGCGATGATGGCCGAGATGATCACGGGGTCGCTGCGCCCCTCCTCGATGTCCCGCACGAAAGACTGGTCGATTTTCAGGATGTCGAGGGGGAAGCGCTTGAGGTAGCTCAGGGAAGAATAGCCCGTGCCGAAGTCGTCGATGGCCACCCCCACCCCCAACTCCTTGAGGGCCCGAAGGGCGGCGAGGGTTTCGGCGTTGTGCTGCAGCAGCACGCTCTCGGTGATCTCCAGCACCAGCCAGCGGGGGTCGAGTCCGGCCTCGGCGAGGGCAGCGGTGACGACCTCCACCAGGGGCTGCTGCCAGAACTGGCGGCTGGAGAGGTTGACCGACATCCTCAAGGGAGCAATCCCCATCTCCAGCCAGGCCCTGGCCTGGGAGCAGGCCCGACGCACGACCCATTCCCCGATCTCGAGGATGAGTCCCGTCTCCTCGGCCAGGGGGAGGAACTCGGACGGGGGAAGGAGCTTTCCGCCGTCGGGAGCCCAGCGCACCAGTGCTTCCACGCCGCAGAGCAGGCCCGTGCGCAGGTCGAGCTGGGGCTGGTAATGGAGGACCAGCTCCCTCCGCTCCACCGCCTTGCGCAGCCGGTTCTCGAGGGCGAGCATTTCAACGGCCGTGGCGTTCATCGATTCGGAGAAGAACTGGTAATTGTTGCGCCCCTGCTCCTTGGCGTGGTACATGGCCGTGTCGGCATGCTTGACCAGGGTCTCCAGGTCCTCGCCATCGGCCGGGTAAAGGGCGAGGCCGATGCTGCCGGTAACGAAGACCTCCTGGCCGGCCAGGTGGAAGGGCATGTCGATGGCGGTCAGGATGCGGCGGGCGATCTTGATCACGTCCTGCACGTTCTCCAGGTCGCTCAGCAGGATGGTGAACTCATCCCCACCCAGGCGGGCCACGGTCTGTATGGCCCCGGGCTCCCCCGGTCGGGCGACGAAATCGGTCTCGCGCAGGGTCGAGAGGAGCCGGTCCGCCACCCCGCACAGCAGCATGTCTCCCACGGAATGCCCCAGGGTGTCGTTGATCACCTTGAAGCGGTCGAGATCGAGAAAGAGCAGGGCCGCCTTGCGCTGGTTGCGGCGGGCGTGGGTGAGGGCGAACTGGAGGCGCTCGTTGAACAGGGCCCGGTTGGGCAGGCCCGTCAGGGAATCGTAGTACGCCAGAAATCGGATCTGCTGCTCGGCCCTCTTGCGCTCCGAAACGTCCTGAAAGGTTCCGCACAGCCGCACGGGTCGACCCTCGCGGTCGAAACCGACCTCGGCCTGGCCGTGGACGAAGTGTTCCCCCCCGTCGGGCCCCAGAACCCGGAAATCGAGCCGGAAGGGGGTCCCCTTCTCCAGGGTTTCGGCCATCCCCCGCTCGACGGTCGCGCGGTCCTCGGGATGGACTTTCTGCAGAAAAGCGTCGTAGCTGGCGGCGCAGCGCTCGCCCGAGAGGCCGAAGATCTCGCAGACCTCATCGGACCAGTCCATGCGGTCGGCGGCGATATCCCATTGCCAGTTGCCCAACCGGGCGAGGCGCTGGGCGGTGGCGAGACTGGCGCGGCTCTGCCGAAGCGCCTCGAAGGCCCGGCTGGCCCGCAGGATGTAGCGGACCCGGTGCCCCAGGACCAGGCGGTTGATCGGCTTGGTGATGAAGTCGGTGGCGCCGCAGTCGTAGGCGCGCAGGATGGAGCGGGTGTCCTCGAGGGCCGTCACCATGACCACGGGCACGTGGGCCTCGCCGAAGACCCGGCGCAACTCGACGCAGGTCGAGAAACCGTCGAGTTCGGGCATCAGCACGTCGAGCAGCACGACATCCGGTCGGCTCTCCCCGGCCTTTTCCAGGGCGACGCGACCGTTCTCGGCCTCCCGGACCCGGAAACCGAACTCCTCGAGGGTCTCGCGGATGGCACAGCGGATCAGATGATCGTCGTCGACGACCAGAACCTCTGGGATTTCCGCTGGATTCTCTGTTCGGATCATGCGCCCCCCAACGATGTACACCAGAACCGGATCCCCATCTCTTGCAAAGGACGCACCGACAGTCCTGGAAAGGATAGCAGAGCCGCGCCGGCCCCGCTCGCTTCCGTCCTCCAAAAGTCCTGCCGGGGCGGTCGGCGAGGATTGTTTCCCCTCTCCGGGGCGTGTAGACTATACGGAAATCCGCATCCTAGCCCCATACTTAATTTGACCCCTTGCGCGCCGGGATGCCGTCACCTCTTCCGGGAGAATTGCCTGAAATGAACGACTTCGATCGAGCCGTTGCCGAAAGCCGGGGGGGGACCCTGCAGGCCGAGAGACTCCAAACCCTCCAGGTCAACCTCGGCCGGCTCTGCAACCTGAGCTGCCGCCACTGCCACGTGGGAGGCTCCCCGATCCGCTCCGAGGTCATGACCTGGCCGGTCATGGAGCAGATCCTCGCCCTGGGGCGCGCCCTGCCCGGCAGCCCGGTCGATATCACCGGCGGCGCCCCGGAGATGAACCCCCATTTCCGCCCCTTCGTCGAAGCCCTCGTGGCCAACGGCCACCCCGTGCAGGTCCGCACCAACCTCACCGTCTTCTTCGAGCCGGGGATGGAGGGTCTGCCCGAATTCTACAAACGCCACAAGGTCGCGCTGGTCGCCTCCCTCCCCTGTTACCTCTCCGACAACGTCGACGCCCAGCGGGGCAAGGGGGTCTATGGACAAAGCGTCGAGGCCCTGCGGCAACTCAACGCCCTGGGTTTCGGACGGCGCCCCGAGCTGCAGCTCAGCCTCGTCTACAACCCCGGAGGGCCCTTCCTGCCTCCCGACCAGGCGGTGCTCGAGGCGGCCTACCGGCGGGAGCTCAGGGAGCGTTTCGGCATCGACTTCACCAGCCTCTTCACCATCACCAACATGCCGATCGGCCGTTTCCTCGAAGAGCTCAGGCGCCAGGGACGGGACGACGACTACCGCCTGCTCCTCGCCGAGGCCTTCAACCCCGGCACCCTCGAGGGGCTCATGTGCCGCCGCCAGGTGAGCATCGACTGGGACGGCACCCTCTACGACTGCGATTTCAACCTCTCCCTGGGACTCCCCCTGTCGCCCGGCCTCCCCCGGACCGTCGCCGAGGCCACGCCGGCGAACCTGACCCGCCGCGCCATCCGGACCGGCGAGCACTGTTTCGGCTGCACCGCCGGCACAGGCTCCTCCTGCGGAGGGGCCCTGGTGGCCTGATGAAGAAACGAGAAAAGGCCCCGAACGGGGCCTTTTCTCGTTTCAGGCTGCTGAAAAACCCCCATCTGCTTCGTTCCCCTTGATCTCGTCGCTGCGACGTAGCTGCCGCTACGCCTCACTCCTCGATCGGCGGGCGCCTTGCATCTGAGGGTTTTTGAGCAGCCTCTCCCCCTTTGCCTCCTTTTTGGGCAAGCAAAAAGGAGGGCGCCGGCGGGGGCGCGACCCCGCACACTTGCCAGAGAGACGTGCTTCTGCCGGCTCTCCCCTGAGATCGAGGTTATTCGACAGGGCCCTTGGACGTTGAGTCTAAAGAGGGCGAAGCCCCCTCCCCCAGCACCACCCTGATCGCCTCCTTGAGCCTCTCCAACCCCTCCTCCTCGGGCTCGATGTCGATCTCGATCCTCCCTTCGGGACGGGTGTGGGCGTAGAGGGGGTCGTAGTAGTGCACCATGAGCTCCCGGACCAGTTCCCGCCACTCCCCGGCCTCGAGCAGCTCCAGGAGCCTCCCCACCCTCTCCCCCCCCAGCTTGGGGCGAATCGCCTCGATGGGGCGGCGGAACTCCTCTCTGCGGGCGTCCCGGGCCGGATAGTCGTCGAGGATGACGTCGATGCGGGTGTCGAGGGAGGCGTTGACCCAGAGGGTGGTCTCCCGCTGCAACGCCTCGTAGACCCGAAGGGGAAGGATCACCCGGCCGATGTGGCGGCTCTCCCCCTCGGAGAGGGCCCAGCCGGTCTCGGGGATTCGCCGCAGCTCGTCCCAGAGCAGGGCCTCGAACATCTTCTGGGAAGGCTGGGGCCCCAGCCCAGCCCCGCCGAAGGCGCTGCCCCGATGGTTGGCGAGGGCCTCCAGATCGATCACGGGGTAGTTCTGCACCGCCAGGCGCTTGAGCAGGCGCGTCTTTCCCACCCCGGTCAGCCCTCGCAGCACCAGCAGGCGCCCCCAGGTCCCCTCGTCGAAAAAACGCAGCACCTCCCCCCGGAAGGCCTTGTGCCCCCCGACGATCTGCCGGGCGGGGAGCCCGGCGAACTCGAGAAAGGTGGTCAGGGCCCGGCTGCGCATCCCCCCCCGCCAGCAGAAGACGAGAACCGGCAGGCGTCGCTCCCCCTGGGCGGCGGCGATCTCCTCCACCATGGCGGGGATGCGGGGGGCGACCAGCTCCACCGCCAGGCGCCGGGCGGCGGACTGCCCCCGCTCCTTGTAGAGGGTGCCGACCCGTGCCCGCTCCTCGTCGGAGAAAATCGGCACGTTGAGGGCGCCGGGAATCGTCCCCTCGGCGAACTCGGCTGGGGTGCGGGCGTCGACCAGCAGGGCCCCGCGGTCACGCAGGGCGAGGGCTTTTTCCAGGCTGAGGGTGAGATCGTTCATCGGGTGTCCGGGGCAGGCAAATTCAATCGGGATGGGCCTTTCTACCAGAATTGCCGGAGGTCGGCAAGAGGAGGGGGAACATTCCGGGAAAAGGGGGGTTGACAGCCCGGCTGCGTTCCGCTAGTCTCTCCAACTCCTGACGCGGGGTGGAGCAGTCTGGTAGCTCGTCGGGCTCATAACCCGAAGGTCGAAGGTTCAAATCCTTCCCCCGCAACCAAAACCATGAAAAGGGACCTGCCGAGAGGCGGGTCCCTTTTTTGTTTCTGCCTGGCACGCCCGGGTTGCGAGCCATGTCGGACCTGTCAGACTGGTCGGACTTGTCTGACAAGTCCGAATTGGCAAACCTTCTACGGAAAGCCAATGAACCGTCCCGACGACCTTATCCCTCCGCACGGCGGCTTTCGAAAGCTTCGAAGCTTCGCTGTCGCATTGGCGGCCTACGACGGCACCGTGATTTTCTGCAACCGTTTCATCGACCGACGCTCGCGCACCCATGACCAGATGGTGCAGGCAGCACGAAGCGGGGTGCAGAACATTGCCGAAGGCTCCCTCGCCTCGGGAACATCCAAGAAGACCGAACTGAAACTCACCGGGGTCGCCCGCGCCAGTCTGGGCGAGTTGATCCGCGACTACGAAGATTACCTGCGACAGAACGGTTTTCCGATCTGGAAGAAGGACGAACAGCGAGTGCTGGCCATGCGGGCTCGACTTGCCGGAAAGCTCAAGAAAAGAATAGTCTCTGGCCCGTCAGCCTTGTCAGACCCTCCTGACCAGACTGATTTCTTTGACGAGCCGCTGGTCTCGGCCCTGCACACCCTCGGTCATGCCACCCCGGAGGTCTGCGCCAACATCCTGCTCTGCCTCGCACACCAGGCCAGCTTCCTGCTTCACCGCCAGATGCAGCGACTGGAGAACGATTTTCTCGAAAAGGGAGGCTTTACCGAGCGTCTTTACCGCACCCGGACCAAGAAAAGGAAAATGTCCGACCAGTCTAACCAGTCCGACTAGTCAGACTCCTCTTTCCCTTTGAAAACCCCAAGAGATCCTTGCCCTTTTTTCGCTCCTTTCCTATACTCCCCCCTGATATGTCATCCTCTCCTCCCCATGACTACCCCGACGTCACCGGCGTGCTGCTCGCCGGGGGGAAAAGTACGCGCATGGGGCGGGACAAGGCACTGCTCGAGCTCGACGGCAGGCGCCTGGCCGACCGGATGCTCGACTTTCTCGCGGCGCTCTTCCCGCGGGTGCTGATCGCCGGCGATCGGCCCGAGCTCGAACGCCCCGGTCTGCCGAGCTTTCCCGACCCCTTCCCCGGCAGCTCCCTCGGGGGAATCCACAACGGCCTCCTCCACTCCGATACCCCCCTGATCTTCGTCGCCCCCTGCGACCTCCC
>JBFHXN010000025.1:0-12792 GCA_041598955.1 Desulfuromonadales bacterium
CCCACGATGAAGCTTTTGAAGAGGGAGTTGATGGTCTGTCGCTCGCCCGTCTCGGCATTTTCGTAATCGATGCGGGCGGCGAAGATCTTGTGCTTGCAGTGCTCGCTCCAGGTCTGGGCCAGGGCCTCGAGCTCGGCGTCGGTGAGCTTCTCCCCAAGGCCGGCCCCCTTGCGGGCCTTCCTGACCTCGGGATCCCGGGCGTAGGCCTGAATGGTCTTCATCTCTTCCAGGTTGAGGGCGAGCATCCCCTCGCGGCTGATGCGCAGCAGTTCGGCGTCGGAGACCTCGAGGTCGACCTCCCGTACGGGCGCAGCATGCTGCGCCCCTACATCGACCCGGGGGACGGTGGCGGGAAGACCCCGCTGCCGGTCGAAGGAGGCGGCCGGAACGATGGTCCAGCGCTGGATGAGCCCGTTGCCGAGAAGCCCCGAGGCGATGCGTTCGGCGGCCTGCTCGTCGAGCTTCCCCTTGAGCAGGTACTGCACCGAGGTGTAGACCCCCTCGCCGGCGGCGAAGAGGCGCCCCGTGAGGTACTGGATCGCCTCCCGGGCGGTGCGTCCCACGTTGTCGGTGACCCCGGGGCGGAACCCGACCTCGATGAGCATGTCGAAATCGGAAGCGAGGGGGCTGTTGACCGCCGTCTCCTGGATCACCGGGTCGGAGAAGGGCCCCCGGGCGGCGGCGAGGATCTGGGCCTCGGTGAGGGCTCCATCGACGGTGTAGACGTCGAGGGTGCGCACGCTCTCCAGGGCAATCCCCAGGTGCTCCCGGATCTCCCGCTTCACCCGCTCACCGCGGGCGTCGCGAACCCCCTGTTTCAGACCGACTTCGATTCTCCAGACCATACAAACTCCTGCCTGCGACTTGGGTCACAGAGGCACGGAGGCACAGAGGGGATCACTTCCCACAGAGAAAGGGCCTTGTCAGGTCTTCTCTCCATGCCTCCGTGGCTCAGTGGTGAAATAGGTTGGGCCTTTATTCCCCAAACACCCGCTTGAAGATGGTGTCGACATGCTTGAGGTGGTAGCTGAGGTCGAAGGCCCGGCGAATCTTCGCCTCTCCCAGGGCCCCCGTCACCTCGGCGTCGGCGAGGAGCTCCTCCTGGAAATCCTTCCCCTCTTCCCAGACCTTCATGGCGTTTCTCTGCACCAGGCGGTAGGCGTCCTCCCGGGAGACCCCCGATTGGGTCAGCTCCAGCAGAATCTGCTGGGAGAAGACGAGCCCCTTCATCTGGTTGAGGTTGCGCAGCATGTTCTGGGGGTAGACGACGAGGTTCTTGATCAGGCCGTTCAGGCGGCGCAGGGAGAAGTCGAGGGCCACCGTGGCGTCGGGGCCGATGTAGCGCTCCACCGAGGAGTGGGAGATGTCCCGCTCGTGCCAGAGGGCCACGTTCTCCAGGGCCGGGATGCAGAGCCCCCGGATGTAGCGGGCCTGCCCCGTGAGGTTTTCCGTGAGGATGGGGTTTCTCTTGTGGGGCATGGCCGAAGAGCCCTTCTGCCCCTTGCTGAAGAACTCCTCGGCCTCCAGCACCTCCGTGCGCTGCAGGTGGCGCACCTCCACGGCGATGCGCTCCATGGAGGAGGCGATCAGCGCCAGGGTGCAGAAGTACTCGGCGTGGCGGTCCCGGGGGATGACCTGGGTCGAGACCGGCTCGGGGGTGAGCCCCATCTTGGCGCAGACGTACTCCTCGACGGAGGGGTCGATGTGGGCGAAGGTCCCCACGGCGCCGGAGATGGCCCCGGTGGCGATGTTCTCCCGGGCGGCCCGCAGGCGCTTCCTGTTGCGGTCCATCTCCGCGTACCAGGTGGCGAGCTTCAGGCCGAAGGTGATCGGCTCGGCGTGGATGCCGTGGGAGCGCCCCATGCAGACCGTTTCCTTGTGCTCGAAGGCCCGAAGGCGGATCGACTCGAGGACCATGTCGAGATCCTTGAGCAGCTCGTCGGCGGCCTGGGTGAGCTGCACCGAGAAGCAGGTGTCGAGAACGTCCGAAGAGGTCATCCCCTGGTGGATGAAACGGGCCTCGGGCCCGACGAACTCGGCCACGGAGGTGAGAAAGGCGATGACGTCGTGCTTGACCTCGGCCTCGATGGCGTCGATGCGGGGGATGTCGAAATTCCCCTTCTCGCGGATGACCTTGACCGCCTCCTGGGGGATGACCCCGAGTTCGGCCTGCCGCTCGCAGGCCAGGGTCTCGATCTCCAGCCAGATGCGGAAGCGGTTCTCGGGCTCCCAGATCCGGGCCATCTCCTTGCGGGTGTAGCGTTCGATCATTCTCTCGAATCTCCTTGAACTTATTATTTATGACATACAGGCAGTCTCCCGCCCCCTCGAGGGGGGAGGGTCGGGGTGGGGGTGAGCGACGGGCCAGCCCTTCCACCCTCCCCCTCGCCCCCTCCCCACAAGGGAGGGGGTATATAGGGACAACGCATGTCGAAATCAGGGTCCCTGGTTGTCGACCCTGGCAACTATGGTAGCTGAAATTCAAGTCGTAAAGCAGGCGCTGGGCCGGGCCTGGCAACCGAGGATGAGCTGGGGATCGCAGAGGTTCTGGCCGGCGAGCACGGCTCGGGCGGTGCTTTCGGCCAGGCCGGGGGTGTTGTTGACTTCGCTCAGGTGGGCCAGGAAGACCGCCTCCAGCCCGTCCCAGAGCAGTCCTTCGAGGAGCCGGGCCGAATCGCCGTTGGAGAGGTGGCCGTGGGTCCCCCGGACCCTCTGCTTGAGATGCCAGGGATAGGGGCCCTCCAAGAGCATCCCCTCGTCGTGGTTCGACTCCAGCACCAGGGCCCGGCACCCCTTGAGCCGCTCCGCCACCAGGCGGGTGG
The DNA here is from genome assembly GCA_041598955.1 of Desulfuromonadales bacterium. Lineage (GTDB taxonomy): Bacteria > Desulfobacterota > Desulfuromonadia > Desulfuromonadales > JBFHXN01 > JBFHXN01. The sequence goes on from JBFHXN010000025.1 coordinate 2,823, forward strand.
CCACCCCCAGGTCGGTGGCGACCCCGATCCGCCCCTCGGGGGTGTCGATGAGAAAGCCGACGGGGGCCGCCGCATCGTGGGTGATGGGGAAGGCCCGGATGGAGATGCCCTTCAGGGAGATTTCCTCCCCGGCCTCGAACTCCCGCAGATCGTCGACGGGACCGAGCCGCGGCAGGGCTCCGAGGGTCTCGTGGTGGGCCAGGACGGGGAGCTTCAGCTTCCGGGCCACTGGACCCAGCCCCAGGCAGTGATCGTGGTGTTCGTGGGTGACGAGCAGGGCGTCGAGGCTCTCCCCGTCGACTCCGATGGAATCGAGGCGCCGAAGGAGTTCGCGGCAGGAGAGGCCCGCGTCGATGAGCAGGCGGCTGTCGCCGCTTTCGATATAGACGGCATTGCCGCGGCTGCCGCTTGCCAACAGACAGACCCGCAACGGAAGGTTCCCCCTTGACTGAAAACGCTGCCCTATATACCGGAAATCGGACCCACCCGCAAGGCTAAAATCCCAGCAGCGGCGAAGAGATGCGGGTGGAAAGGCTCAGGAAGCCCTGTAGTTCACGGGGAGCCTGACGTGGAAGGCCGCCCCGGGAAAAGCCCCGCTCTCGTCCGGTTGACCCGACTCGACCCAGACCTCACCGCCGTGCAATGAGACGATCCCCTGCACGATGGCCAGGCCGAGGCCGGCCCCCTTCCCCTTGAAGGAGATCTGTCCCGTGGAGTGCTCCTCAATTTTGCCGATGCCGTAGAACTTCTCGAAGACCCGCTCCCGGTCGTCGTCGGGGATGCCGATGCCGGTGTCCCTCACCACCAACTCGACGCTCCCCTCCCCGGCCGCCGGCTCAGGCTCGGGCAGATAACGGGTCTGGAGGATGATGCGACCGTCGTCGGGGGTGAACTTGATGGCGTTGTTGACCAGGTTGGTGATCATCTGGAGCAGCCGGTCGGGGTCTCCCTGGATGAGGGGGAGGTCGGTCGCAAGCTCAAGATGGAGGCTCTGGCGCCTCTTCTCCAGAAAGACGGCGGTTTCGGCGGCCACCGTCTCCACCAGGGAGTTGACCTCGACCTCCTGAAGATTGACCTGCAGCCGACGGCCGTCGATCATGGAGATATCGACCATGTCCTGCACCACCCGGTTGAGGCGCTCTCCGGCGTTGGCGATGTTCTCCACCATCGGCAGCACCGAAGAGTCGACCTTGTCGGGGATCTGGTTGAGGATGAGATCGGCATAGCCGAGGATGATGGTGAGGGGGGTCTTGAGTTCGTGGGAGATCAGACCGAGGAAGGAGTCCTTCATCTGGTTGAGCCGCCGCAGCTCCTGGGCGCTCCGTTCGAGGTTGTCCTTGATTTCCCTCTCCCCGGTCACATCGCGGATGATCGCCTGGATCAGGCGTCCGCCTCGGATCCCCCGGACGAGAGAGGTCCGCACCCAGCCGACGACGGGGCGCTGATGGGAGAGGTTCATATACCGCAGCTCGGCCTCGGGCGTACCTCCTTCCAGGGTCTCCTGGTAAAGAGAGTAGAGCTGGTCGAGATCGCTGCACTGGAGCCGGGCGAAGACATGGAGAAGGTTTTCCCCCACCACCTCCTCCCGGTCGAAGCCGAAAAACTCCTCGGCCTGGCGATTGACGAGAATGACGTTGTCCTCCTCGTCGGAGACGACGATGGCGTCGCTCGCGTTCTCGAGCAGGGACTGATACATCTCGCGGTTCTGCCCCAGCTCCGAGCTGATCCGCTCCTGGCGCTCGTAGGATTCCTGGAGCAGCAGGTTGGTCTCCTCGAGTTCCCGGTACCCCTCGACGATCTTCTCGTCCCTCACCCGCAGCGCATGCGCCATCTCCTGGAGGGCATCCCCCAGCAGGCGGAACTCCCGCGTCATCATCGGCGGAACCGCGACCTGGAAATTCTCCCGGGAGATCTCCTGGGAGACGCGGCAGAGATGCTCGATGGGGGTGATCAGGTGGCGGCGGGCGAAGAGGGCGACCACCCCGAAGACGAGCAGGCAGAGAAGCCCCAGAAGGACCAGGGAGCGAAAGAGAACCTTGAGGGTCATATCCCGCAGGACCTGGGTGGGGAAGCCGACCCGCACCCTCCCGACGGTTTCCCCGTCGGCGGCGCGGACGGGGAGGGCGACGTCGTAGACCTTCCCCGCCCGGGGCAGAATCATCAGGGTCGTCGTGGGGTTCAGGGCGTCCACCGGCCGGGCGCCGGCGGAGGAGTGAAAGGAGGGGTCGTTGGAGAAGAGTGGGGTGCCGGCCAGATCCTCGACAAGGCAGTAGATGATTTCGGGGTCGGTGGCGACGATCTCCTGGCAGCGGACGTTGAGCCCGTCCATCTCCCGCAGGGGGATCCCCAGGGCGAGCACCTTTTCCACCGAGTTGCGCAGACCTCCGGCGAGGCTCTCGAGGCGCAGCAGGACCGAATCCCGATAGCTGCGGTGAAAGCTCTGGATATCGAATCCGGCGCTGAGCACAATGGTGAAGGTCAGGATCAGAAAGGAGAAGATCAGGACCCGTTTTTCGAGGCTGCGTATCATCGGCGGGAAGGGATCGACCGTTCTCTTGGGGTGTCTGTAAGAAGGATCGGATTTTCCAGGCAGGCGGGGTACCCCTCCCCCCCCTGTGCAAGCCCGAGCATTACACCCGGAAAAGGGCGTCAAGTCAATCAATTAATAGCTGGAAATCCCTTCAAAAACCGGTTGACGCGGGTTGTTTCATCTTATAACATCCACCGATGTCGGAAGGCGTTATTTTGTCCCAACCCCCACTTCATTCACACCCCCTAAGGAGGCTCCTGACATGCCTGCCAAGGTCGCCATCAACGGATTCGGCCGCATCGGCCGCAATTTCTTCCGCGCCGCCCTCTCCTCCTCGGAACTGGAGATCGTGGCCATCAACGATCTCACCGACGCGGCCACCCTCGCCCACCTGCTCAAGTACGACTCGGTGCACGGCACCCTGGCGGCACAGGTCGAGGTGAGCGGAGACTCCATCGTGGTCAACGGCAAGGCCGTGCGGGTCACCAAGGAGAAGGATCCCGCCGCCCTTCCCTGGCGCACCCTCGGCGTCGACCTCGTCATCGAGTCGACGGGGCACTTCACCGACCGTGAGGGGGCCGAGAAACACCTCAAGGCCGGCGCCGCCAAGGTGCTGATCAGCGCCCCGGGAAAAAACGTCGACCTCACGGTCTGCATGGGGGTCAACGAGAAGGACTACAACCCCGCAGCCCACCACGTGATCTCCAACGCCTCCTGCACCACCAACTGCCTGGCCCCCCTGGCCAAGGTGCTGCTGGAGTCCTTCGGTATCGTCAAGGGGCTGATGACCACCGTCCACTCCTACACCAACGACCAGCAGATCCTCGACCTCCCCCACAAGGATCTTCGCCGGGCCCGGGCGGCTGCTGTCTCCATGATCCCCACCACCACCGGGGCCGCCAAGGCGGTCTCCCTGGTCCTGCCCCAGCTCAAGGGCAAGCTCGACGGCATGGCCGTGCGGGTTCCGACCCCCAACGTCTCCCTCATCGACCTGGTGGTCGAGACCGAGAAGGAGACCACCGCCGAGGCGGTCAACGCCGCTCTTAAAAAGGCCGCCGAGGGCCCCCTCAAGGGGATCATGGAATACTGCGAGCTCCCCCTGGTCTCCAGTGATTTCAACGGCAATCCCGCCTCCTCCATCATCGACGCCCAATTGACCACCGTCATCGGCGGCAACATGGTCAAGGTCCTCTCCTGGTACGACAACGAGTGGGGCTACTCGAACCGGCTCTTCGATCTGGCCCGGTACGTCGTCCGCCCCTGATCGATCCCGACAGACACAACAGGCAGGGCCTCCCGAAGGCCCTGCCCTTTTTTCGTCCGTATACGCCATGAACACCGATGGGCCACGGAGGCACAGAGTCACGGACATTTCTTCTGGGATCCAGGACCGGGACCGCGGGTGAGGTAACCCCTCCCCGCTCAACTCAGGGAGATCTCCTTGTCGCAAATCATGATCCCATGTAAGTTGATTTTCTCCTTTTGGATTGACCTCAATTCAGCCGCAGGAGTCCTGTTATGCTCGACAAGATGACCGTCAAGGATATCGACCTCAAGGGTAAGCGGGTCTTCTGCCGGGTCGACTTCAATGTCCCCCTCGACGAAGAGCGCCGCATCACCGACGACACCCGCATCGCCGAGTCGCTGCCGACCATCCGCTACCTTCTCGACCATGGCGCCAAGCTCATCCTCGCCTCCCACCTGGGCCGCCCCAAGGGAACCGCCAATCCCAAGTACAGCCTCGCCCCCGTGGCGCCCCATCTCGCCAGGCTCCTCGGACGCCCCGTGGCCATGGCTCGCGACTGCATCGGCCCCCAGGCCGAGCTCCTCGCCGGAGAGATGCTCCCCGGCGACGCCGTGCTTCTCGAGAATCTCCGCTTCCACGAGGGGGAGGAGCAGAACGACCCCGAGTTCTGCGGGGCCCTCGCGCGACTGGCCGACATCTACGTCAACGACGCCTTCGGCGCCGCCCACCGCGCCCACGCCTCCACCGAGGGGCTCGCCCGTCTGGTCCGCCCGGCGGTGGCGGGGCTGCTGATGGAAAAAGAGATCCTCTACCTCGGCCAGGCCCTCTCGGACCCCAAGAGACCCTTCGTCGCCATCATCGGCGGCGCCAAGGTGAGCGACAAGATCACGGTCATCGAGAACCTCCTCCCCAAGGTCGATACCCTGATCATCGGCGGCGGCATGGCCTACACCTTCCTCAAGGCCCAGCAGGTTCCCGTGGGAAAATCCCTGGTGGAAGACGACCGGATCTCCCTCGCCGCCGACCTCCTCGCCAAGGCCAAAGCCCGGGAGGTCAAGTTCCTCCTCCCAGAGGACCACGTCATCGCAACCGAGTTCAAGGCCGAGGCCTCCCACAAGGTCTGCGGCCGCGACGAGATCCCAGCCGACTGGATGGCCCTCGACATCGGCCCCAAGACGGTGAAGAGCTACGCAGACGCCCTCCAGGGGGCCGGCACCGTCATCTGGAACGGCCCCATGGGGGTCTTCGAATTCGAAGCCTTCTCCCTGGGAACCTTCGGAGTCGCCCAGGCCCTGGCCGACTCGGGGGCCACCTCCATCATCGGGGGGGGAGACTCGGTGGCCGCCGTCCGGCAGGCGGGGCTCACCGAGCAGATGACCCACATCTCCACCGGCGGCGGCGCCTCCCTGGAGTTCCTCGAGGGGAAGGTTCTTCCCGGCATCGAAGCGCTCAACGACAAGCCCTGAGGGGGAGCCTTCCCATTCCGTGGGGCCCCGGTCTCTCGGTGCCCCCTCTTTTCACATGATATGCGGAGGACCCCCATGCGCAGACCCCTCATCGCCGGCAACTGGAAACTCCACAAGACCCTGGCCGAGGCCGTCGAACTGGCCACCGGCCTGAAAAAAGAGCTCGCCGACATCCGCGACGCCGACCTGGTCATCGCCCCGGTCTTCACCGCCCTCTCCCGGGTGGCCGACGCCCTCAAGGGGAGCAACATCGCCCTGGCCGCCCAGAACTGCTGCGCCGAAAAGTCGGGGGCCTTCACCGGCGAGGTCTCCCCCACGCTCCTCGCCGACGCCGGATGCCGCTCCGTCATCGTCGGCCACAGCGAGCGTCGGCAGCTCTTCGGAGAGACCGACGAAGGGATCAACCGCAAGGTGAAGGCCGTTCTGGCCGAGGGGCTCCAGGCCATCTTCTGCATCGGGGAGACCCTCGAGGAGCGCGACGGCGGAGCCACCTTCGACGTTCTCTCCCGCCAGATCACCGCAGGCCTTGCGGGGCTCACGACAGCCCAAATGGCCGCCGTGGTCGTCGCCTACGAGCCAGTCTGGGCCATCGGCACCGGACGCACCGCCTCCCCCGGCCAGGCCCAGGAGGCCCACGCCTTCGTCCGCGGCCGGCTCGCCGAGCTCTTCGGAGCCCCCACCGCCGAAAAGACCCGCATCCTCTACGGAGGCAGCGTCAAGCCCGACAACGTCGACGGCCTGATGGCCCAGCCCGATATCGACGGCAGCCTCGTCGGCGGGGCGAGTCTCAACCTCGCCGACTTCGTCCGCATCGCCCGCTTCGCCCGGGGATAAGGGGTCAACACCTGATTTTTTCTTCCCAAGCTCCCCGACCTGTGATACGTTACGCAGGTTTGATTTTCGAGCAAATCCAAGGAGCCGATATCCGCCCATGACTACCCTACTGCTGATCCTGCACGTTCTGGTCTGTTTCGCCATCATCATCATCGTCCTGCTCCAGGCCGGCAAGGGAGCCGAGATCGGCGCCTCCTTCGGGGCCGGTTCGAGCCAGACGGTCTTCGGCGCCTCCGGAGGCAAGAGCTTCATGTCCCGCGTCACCACCGGCGCTGCCGTCCTCTTCATGCTCACCAGCCTCACCCTGGCCTACTTCTACGGCCGGCCCGGCGCCTCGAGCATCATGCCCGGCACCGTCGCCCCCGCCGGGGCTCCCGCGGCTCCCGCCGAGCCCCCGATGGCGCCCGCTCCCGAGCAGGCGCCGGCCCAGGCTCCGCAGGGTTCGAACTGATCAGAATTTTTTACCCCGGCAGGGATTATCTGTTGACACCGGGCGGCCAAATCAGTATAAATACTTCCCGCGCCGAAGTGGTGGAACTGGTAGACACACCATCTTGAGGGGGTGGCGGGCAATCGCCCATGCGAGTTCGAGTCTCGCCTTCGGCACCATCCAAACAGAAAGGCCTGCAGCTCAAATGAGCTGCAGGCCTTTTCTTTTGCAGACATCCAAAGTCTTGATCAGAGGCTCGACGGAACCTTCAATTCCACCAGGTCCTTTCCTTTTTTATCCTTTACCTTCTCTTCAGCCGGCGGTCTGTGCAGCAACACGGTGGCGATGTGCTCCCCCAATTTACGGTAGCTCTCCCACTGGGCCTCGTCAAAGAACTGGTCCGCCGTGGATTCCTGGGGAAAGCTGGGATTGTCTCCATGGTACTGAAGGAGGTCCGCCGACTCTTCGCCGACGAGGGTCGGCTTGACGTAGATCAGCCAGGAGTCAGGACTTCCTTTATCGCTGTATTGCACCTTGGCGATTGCGCCGTGGGCGGAGGAAAAACGGTTCCGGTCCGATTCTTCGATGCAAACACCCCCCTTGTTGCTCCAGGGCCACCGGTTCTCCGGCCGACGCTCCACTTCCCACTTGCCACGGCGTAGGTCGGAAAGGGTGCCGAAAAAATGCTGCTCCTGCTCTCCAAATAGACCTTTCAACTCCTTCTCGTCGAGGAAGGTGATTTCGGCGCCGAAGTCGAGGCGAGCCTTGCGGATCAAGTCGGCCAGGCCGCTGAAGGTATAGTCGGGGTCGGCCTCGGCGTCGAGGATCACCATCAAGGGGAGGCGGCGGCGGATCAGCTCGTATCCCCCCAGGTTCTCGAAGTGCCCCCCGTCGCTAAGATACCAGTATCGTCTCGCGCAACCGGGAAAGCGGGAGGAGAATTCATCTAGAAGGTGCGCTTGTACCGGGAAGGCCCCCAGCAACACTTTCTCGACCAATGCCCCCAATAGGGCCCTCGCCGGTTCAGGCTTTTCTTTTTTGTTTTTGTTCCGCTCTTCACCAGGTGAGGTCTCGGCAGCACTCGCCCTCTTCATTTCTTCCCTTTTCTTTTCTGCTCGATTCTCTTCCATCTTCTTCCGATCGAACCCCGAATTCCACCAGAAGCCGAGCCGGATGTTTCCGATGCCGGTAAGAAGGCTCAGCCCCAGGCTGGTTCTCGAGCCAAGCCCCGTGGAAAAGGCGGCCCCCGAGATGGCCAGCCAATGGCCGATGGGATGCCGTTCACCCTGAAACACCCCTTTGTGCAGGTCGAACATCCGGAACTCGTCGTTCTCCGGTGGAAAGACGGTCGTCTTTTGCTCCTTCGCAGTTTGGCGCCCCCCCTCCTTCTCTTCCTTGCTGCCTTCTTCCTCATGGAAAACCACGTGGTGCCGGACGCCGGCACTGATCCCGGAGGGCCCAAGGGCCATTCCGACCCCTTTGCGGTCCTGCTGCTGAATTTGGGATTCTCCGTCAATGGTTTCGTTGATGGTCACGTTGATGAGGTGCAGGGGGGTTCCCTTTTTGAAGAGGGAGGACGGGTCTTTCTTTTCCCCGTCAGGGTTCGGCCAGGGCCAGTAATCATGCGTGTTGATGTCGTCACCGACCATGACGCGGGTTACTGCGCCATCCTTCCGTTTCCTGTCGTGCCGCAGGGGGTTGGACGCGCCGAGATAGGCGCGGATCAGTCTTGCGGAGTAGAGCGGAAGGTGGGACGAGCGGTTGACGAAGGGCCAGGAATGCCCAAAGAGAATGGAGAGGACAAGGGTGAAAGCCAGAGTGAGAAACAGAACTCCTTTGCTTCGAGCTGCCTTAATAGCGGGTCCTTCTTTCGTTACACTCGGCGAACTTTCGGCATATTTTATTTTCTGACCATCTCCGCCAGCCAGCCCGACAAGAGCAAACGTCAACTCCAAACGGGCTGGGGTTGGCGCCTTCTTCGATACCTTCATAGCAACCGGAGGGCGTTGTAATTTCCAGGCAATGGCGTGGGAGGCGATGTTGAAGGTCACGAGGATGAAACCCGCAAGCGCCAGGGCTACCGCGGCCAGAAGGGCGTTTTTTAGGCCGCTGGGTCGGGTGTCGCTCTCGGACCACCCCAGAGCCTTGGCGATGCGGGTGACGTAAGGGGAAAGGGCCAGAAGGGCGGCCCATACGCCCCCGATCCAACTGACCAAGGTGGATTTATCCTTCATCTGATCGGCGGAGCCCTTCATCAAAAGGTAGAGGGTCTGCCCGAATGAATCGATGACGGCATAAAGAAACACGGCCATAACGGCGACTAAGGCAACCTTCAGCCGCTCCGACAGCCAATTGCGGCCAAGGTTGTCCTTGAAAAGTTCCTCGTACTTGCCGAGGCCATTATTTTCAGGGGGAACATTACTCTTCTCTGCCTTCTTTACTTCCAAGGCAAAGAGCATTTGGGCCCTCTTATTGGCCAACTTGACTAAGACCAACGCTCCCACTGCAACACCAACCACCCCTGTAGAGAGAAAACGCCTTGGATTCCACAAAAAATCCTGCCAGTATGAACCCACTCCGGTCTCCCCCGGCCAAAGTGCCGTTACCAGAGCAGCAACAAAAACAGCAATAAGAGAAAAAAACGGTGCCCGAACTTTTATGGTTTGCAGGAGCGGATTCGTATCCTGCTCCTCTTGGGGGAGAGCTCCGACAAGCCAATAGGCCCATCCACAGGGGCCGGCCCAGAAAACCAGCAGGGCCAGGGCAAAGATCCCGAATGGGCTCACCCAGACGAAAAGCTCCCCCGGAAAACGGGCTATCAGCTCAAAATCGAGCTTCTTCCAGAGCCCCTCCCACCGGCCCCATGTGAACATCGCTATGCAGGTCCGGATCCCCTGACCAAGAAGGAATTGAAACAGGAAAAAGACCCCGAGGACGATATGGATGGCCAGGAGGTTCCGCAGGAGCACCGCACCTCCCAGCAGCAGATCCCCAGAGCCGTTGGGGGAGAGGTAGCGGCCGTTTTCCCGCAGCCATCGGAACACCGACCCCGAATCGAGTCGACTTGGCTTGGCTTCCTCTCCTGGCCTGTTCTTCTTTTCCTCTGCCCTCTTCCCGGCCCCCTGCCGGTCCAGAACATTTTCAACGAAGTCGATCCCATCCACTTCCTTTCGTGTGAAGAGGCGGGTATAGAAGGAGCCGAAATACCCCCCGCCGGAAACGGTGGAGAGAAAATCGATCTTGCGCAGCAGGCCGAGTTTGGCCAGCCCCTGGAAAAAGCCGAGACAGAAGGTGGCGCTGCGGATTCCCCCTCCCGAGAGACCGAACCCTACGCAGTCAGCCGGAAGAGAAGTCGGTTCAACCCCGGATCCAGCAGAATTCTCAGAAGATCCATTTTCCCCAAGGCGTCCTTTACGTGAAAGACTCAGGAGTTTCGCCTCGGTCTGCATCATGACATCCGGGTA